>JAHBSN010000149.1 GCA_019639095.1 Actinomycetota bacterium | reverse complement strand
TCGTCGCCCCGCCGCCCGTGTCGGCCCTCACGCCCGACCAGATCACCCACGGCACCACGGTCGTCGCCGTGCGCTACGCCGACGGCGTGGTCATGGCCGGCGACCGGCGGGCCACCTCCGGCAACCTGATCAGCCACCGTTCGATCGAGAAGGTGTTCCCCGCAGACCGCTGGTCGGGGGTGGCCATCGCCGGCGCCGCGGGCCCGGCGCTCGAGATGGTGAAGCTGTTCCAGCTCCAGCTCGAGCACTACGAGAAGGTGGAGGGCCAGGCCCTCTCGCTCGAGGGCAAGGCCAACCAGCTCTCGCAGATGGTGCGCAACAACCTTCCCGCCGCCATGCAGGGGCTGGCGGTCGTGCCGCTCTTCGCCGGCTACGACACGCGTCGCCAGGCCGGACGGCTCTACCAGTACGACGTCACCGGCGGACGCTACGAGGAGAACGACTACGCCACGTCGGGCTCGGGCGGCCTGCACGCCGCCACGGTGATCAAGCTCGGCTTCGCGCCCGACCTCGACCGCGGGGCCGCCGTGGACCTCGCGCTGCGAGCGCTCATCACCGCGGCCGACGAGGACTCCGCCACCGGTGGGCCCGACCCGGTCCGGGGCATCTGGCCGGTGGTGGCCACGATCGACGCCGAGGGCTTCACCCGGCTCGACGACGCCGAGCTGGCCGAGCGCTACCAGGTCCTCACCGGAGGTTCGTCGTCGTGAGCATGCCCTTCTACGTCGCCCCCGAGCAGGTCATGAAGGACCGGGCCGACTACGCGCGCAAGGGCATCGCCCGGGGTCGGGGCCTGGTGGCCGCGGTCTGCCAGGAGGGCATCGTCCTCTGCGCGGAGAACCCGTCCACCACCCTCCGCAAGGTGTCGGAGATCTACGACCGGATCGCCTTCGCCGGGGTCGGCAAGTACAACGAGTTCGACCAGCTGCGCATCGCCGGCGTCCGCGCCGCCGACCTCAAGGGCTTCTCGTTCAGCCGGGAGGACGTCGACGCACGCAGCCTGGCCAACCAGTACGCGCAGATCCTGGGGCAGGTGTTCACCCACGAGATGAAGCCGCTCGAGGTGGAGATCCTCGTGGCCGAGGTGGGGGCCGAGGCCGCCGACGACCAGCTGTTCCACCTCCTCTACGACGGCACCGTGATCGACGAGGACCGGTTCGCGGTGCTGGGCGGCGACGCCGAGGCCGTCACCGAACGGGTACAGGCCGGCTTGGGCGACGCGCCCGACCTGCGAGCCGCCCTCGGGGTTGCGGCCGGTGCGCTGGCCGGACCCGACCGCGAGCTCCTGGCCGGCGACCTCGAGGTCGCCCTGCTCGAGCGCACCGGGCCGCGGCGCTGCTTCCGTCGTCTCGAGGACGACGAGGTGGCCGGCCTCCTGACCCCGGCCGGCTGACCCCGCGCGCGCAACGGCGCCATCCGCACCGGCGGAGGGTGCGACGGGTACGTTGTGGCCCGACACCCCCCTGCGATCGGAGCTCGCATGCGCAAGATCCTCCTGGCCCTCGCGGCCGTCCTCTCCCTGCTCGTGGTGAGCGCCTGCGGCGCCTCCGGCGGCAAGGACTCCTCGAGCGACGACACGCCCGACACCACCGCGGCGGCGGAGACCACCACCACCGAGGCCGAGGCCGACACGGTGCCGGTCGACGACTGGGCCAAGGGCTTCTGCAGCGACTTCTCCGACTGGACCGGCACCATCGAGAAGGTCGGCGACGACATCTCCTCCGACATCACCCCCGGTGACCTCGAGGGCGCCCGCAGCGCCATCGAGGGGCTCTTCGGCGACGTCGCCGACGAGACCCAGAGCCTGGTGGACAGCCTCCAGGAGGGCGGCACGCCCGACATCGACGACGGCGAGCAGTTCGTCGACGACCTGTCGGAGAAGTTCCAGGCGTTCGTGGACGCCACCAACGACTCCAAGGAGGCGGCGGCCGACATCCCGATCGACGACCCCACCACCTTCCAGAGCGAGTTCACCAAGCTGTTCGAGGACTTCCAGTCGAACATCAACGACGTGGGCGACTCCTTCGGCGAGCTCGACTCCCGCTACCCCGACCCCGAACTGCAGAAGGCCCTGACCGACAACTGCAACCTCTGAGGCTGGCGCCCCGGAACGGTTCCGCTGCACCTCCCGGGCCACCGGCCCCGGAGGTGCAGCGGGACGGGCGGGGGCGCCCGATACGGTGACCTCGTGGAACGTCGGATCTACGGACTCGAGAACGAGTACGGCGTCACCTGCACCTCCCGCGGCCAGCGTCGCCTGAGCCCCGATGAGGTGGCCCGCTACCTGTTCCGGCGGGTCGTCTCCTGGGGCCGCAGCTCCAACGTGTTCCTGGCCAACGGGGCCCGCCTGTACCTCGATGTCGGCAGCCACCCCGAGTACGCCACGCCCGAGTGCGACTCGGTGCGCGAGCTCGTGGTGCACGACAAGGCGGGGGAGCGGATCCTCGAGCAGCTCCTGGTGAGCGCCGAGGAGCGCCTCCACGAGGAGGGCATCCGCGGCACCATCTACCTGTTCAAGAACAACACCGACTCCGCCGGCAACTCCTACGGGTGCCACGAGAACTACCTCACGAGCCGTCGTGACGACTTCGGCCACTACGCCGAGGTGCTGATCCCGTTCCTCGTCAGCCGCCAGATCTACGCCGGCGCCGGGAAGGTCCTGCAGACCGCTCGCGGCGCGATGTTCTCGATCAGCCAGCGCGCCGAGCACATCTGGGAGGGCGTATCCAGCGCCACCACCCGCTCCCGGCCCATCATCAACACCCGCGACGAGCCCCACGCCGACGCCGAGCGCTACCGCCGGCTGCACGTGATCGTGGGCGACTCCAACATGAGCGAGCACGCGAGCTTCCTGAAGGTGGGCGCCACCAGCCTGCTGCTCCGGATGCTCGAGGAGCCCAACGTGGTGCTGCGCGACATGACCCTCGAGAACCCCATCCGCGCCATCCGCGAGATCAGCCACGACATCACCTGCACCCGGCGGGTGCGGCTGGCCAACGGTCGGGAGGTCTCCGCGCTCGACATCCAGAGCGAGTACCTCCAGCGCGCCATCCGCTTCGCCGAGACCCGAGGGCTGACCCCCGAGGAGAAGGCCGCCCTCGAGGCCTGGGAGCACGCCGTCACCAGCATCGAGCGGGATCCGCTCTCGCTCGACCGCGAGTGCGACTGGGTCATCAAGCACAACCTGATCGAGCAGTACCGGGAGCGCCACGGGCTGGCCCTGTCCGATCCCCGGGTGGCGCTGGTGGACCTCCAGTACCACGACATCAACCGCGAGCGGGGCCTCTTCTACCGGATGCAGGATCGGGGCCTGGTGGAGCGGGTGTGCGACGACGAGGAGATCGAGCTGGCCACCGACCAGCCGCCCCAGACCACCCGGGCTCGGCTGCGCGGCGAGTTCATCCGTCGGGCCAAGGAGAAGAAGCGGGACTACACCGTCGACTGGGTCCACCTGAAGCTGAACGACCAGGCCCAGCGCACCGTGCTGTGCAAGGACCCCTTCAAGTCGCGCGACGACCGCGTCGAGAAGCTCATCGCCTCGCTGTGACCGGGCGCCGCTGAGTGCCGTCGTTCGCCGAGCACACGGTCACCGAGGTCCTGGCCGAGCGCCGGGGCCTGGTACGGGTCCGCCTCGACGACGGGTCGCGCGCCTACGCCCTCACCCAGCTCACCGGGCCCGTCGGCATCGGTGACGAGGTGGTGGTCAACACCACCGCCGTCGACCGCGGCCTCGGCACCGGCGGGTGGCACGTGGTGCACTGGAACCGCTCGGCCGCGCCCTTCGACGAGCCCGGGCCCGGCCACCTGATGAAGCTGCGCTACACCAGCCTCCAGGTGGACGCCGGCGCCGCCGAGGAGGACGGGCGAGACGTGCCCTCGACGCTCGACGGGGCGCCGGTGGTGGTGGCCGGCCTGCACAGCCAGGTGCCGGTGGTGGCCGCCGCCGTGGCCGCGGCGCGCCCGGGCACGCGCCTGGCCTACGTGATGACCGACGGGGGCGCGCTGCCGCTCGCCCTCAGCGACGTCGTGGCCGACCTCGCGGAGCGGGAGCTCCTGGTCGGCACGGTCACCGCCGGCCACGCCTTTGGCGGCGACCTCGAGGCGCTCAACGTGCCCAGCGCGCTGGTGTCGGCCCGGCACCGGCTCGGGGCCGAGGTGGTCGTGGTGGCCATGGGCCCGGGCGTGGCCGGCACCGGCACGCACCTCGGCTACACCGCCCTGGAGGTGGCGCCGGCGCTCGACGCCGCCGCCTGGCTCGGCGGTCGTCCCATCGCGTGCGTCCGGGCCGGTGCCGCCGACCCACGGGAGCGACACCGCGGCATCAGCCACCACACCTGGACCGCCCTCGACGCGGTGCGCAGCGAGGTCGACGTGGCGGTGGCCCCCGGGCTCGCCCCGCCCCCGGGGCGCCATCGCTGGCACGAGGTCGATGCCGGCGACCCGGCGGCGCTCCTGGCCCGCTTCGACCTGCACGTCACCACGATGGGCCGCGGGCCCGATGCCGACCCGCTGTTCTTCGCCGCCGCCGCCGCCGCCGGTACCCTTGCCGCTCGCTGGGCCGACGACGCGACGGAAGGCGGGGCGCCGTGACCAAGGTGGAGCGGCTCATCACGCTCATGAACGAGCTGCTGGGAGCACCGAGACCCATCTCGTCGGACGAGCTGCGGCGGCGGGTGCCGGGCTATCCACCGGCCACCGACTCGTTCAAGCGCCAGTTCGAGCGGGACAAGGACGAGCTGCGGGAGATGGGCGTCCCGATCCTGGTGGAGACCGTGCCCGGCAGCGACCCGCCGGTGCTCGGCTACCGGATCCGCCCGGCCGACTACGAGCTGCGCGACCCCGGCCTCGAGCCCGACGAGCTGGAGGCCCTCAACCTCGCCGCCGCGGTGGTCGGCTCCACGGGCGGCATGGGCCAGCGCGGCCTGTTCAAGCTGGGCGGTGCCGCCACACCGGGGGCGCCCGCCGCCGAGATCCCCGCCGATCCGGACCTCGTGGCCGCGTTCACCGGGGTGGCCGAGCGGCGGCGCCTCCGGTTCACCTACCGGGACGTGGCGCGCACGGTCGACCCGTACCGCCTCGAGTTCGCTCGGGGCCGGTGGTACCTGAAGGGGTTCGACCACGCCCGGTCGGCGGAGCGGTGGTACCGGATGGGGCGCATCGAGGGTGCGGTGCAGCTCGAGGGCGATCGGGACGCCTTCGCCGCGCCCGCCGAGCCGGTGACCGGGCTCCGGCTCGAGCCCTGGGTGCTGGGCGAGCCCTCCGATCCGGTCCGCGCCGAGGTGTGGTTCGATCCCGAGGTTGCCCCCACGGTGCGAGCCGAGATCGGCGATGTGGAGGTGGTGGCCGATGATGCGGCGGGCCTCGTGGTGGCCCTCACCGTCACCAACCGCGAGGGCTTCCGGTCGTGGCTGCTGTCGTTCCTCGACCGAGCCGAGGTGCGTTCGCCTCCGGATCTGCGGTCCGAGGTCGTGGCGTGGCTCGAGGCGGTGGCCCGTGGCTAGCGCGCCCCGCCTCGACGCCGCCGGCCGCATCCAGCGCCTCCTCGCCATCCTGCAGTGGGCGGCCCAGGCGGGCGACGACGGCGCCACCATCGACGACCTGTGCGCCCGCTTCGGGCTCGCACGGGACCAGCTCGTGGCCGAGCTGGAGATGGCCTCGATGATCGGCGCCGATTCCATCCACTACGACGAGATGCCCTTCGAGGCCTACGTCGATGGCGATCGCGTGGTGGTGCGGCTGTTCTCGTTCGCCCGGCCGCTCCGGCTCACCCCGGCCGAAGGCCTGGCCCTGGTAGCTGCCGCCGACGCGCTGGTGGACGACGACGATCCGTCGGATCCCCCGCTGCGGCGGGCGCTGGCCAAGCTGGCGGCGCTGCTCGGGATCGAGCCCGGCCAGACCGTCGACGTGAACCTCGACCCCGAGGGTGGCGATGTGGGCCGCCTGCTCGCCGATGCGGTCGACCGGCGACGACGGGTCCGGTTCCGCTACTGGAGCTACGGCCGCGACGTCGTGGCCGAGCGGACCGTCGACCCGTGGGGCGTGTTCGAGTCCGAGGGGGCCTGGTACCTCGCCGGGCGTGACGTCGACCTCGACGACGAGCGCCGCTTCCGGCTCGATCGGACCGAGGGCGTGGAGGTGCTCGACCAGCCGGCAACCGCCGCGCCCCGCGGGCTCGACCTCTCGGTCCGGGTGTCCGACGACGCACCGATCGCGGTGCTCGACCTCCCGCCCCACGCCCGGTGGGTGGCGGAGGCCCACCCGGTCATCGAGGCCGAGCCCGGCGAGGGCGGTCGGCTGCGGGTCACCCTCGCGGTGGCCGGTCGGTCCTGGCTCGAGCGGCTCGTGCTGCGCATCGGACCCGACCTGCGCATCGTGTCGCTGGCCCCCGAGCTGGGCGACCCCGACGTCTTGGCGTCGGCCGCGCAGCGCGTGCTCCAGCGCTACCGCGATCGGCCTGCGGAGACGCCGCGCTAGCGTCGAGCGCCGTGCCCGACGCCCCCCAGCAACCTCCCCAGGACCCATCGGACGGGTTGGCGCGCCGAGCCCGACGGGACGCCGAGGCCACCGCCCGCACCGTCGGCGGCCCCCCGGAGCCGGGCGACGTCGATGCCGAGCCCACCGCCGAGGAGTTGGCCCAGGCCCGCCGCGACCGCCAGGCGGCCACGGCCAAGGCCCAGAAGTCGCCCACCCGCAACGTGGTGGAGTGGATCGGGGTCATCGCCGGCGCGGTGCTCATCGCCGTGGTCGTGCGCACCTTCGTGTTCCAGACGTTCTGGATCCCGTCGCCGTCCATGGCCACGACGCTGGTGAAGGACGACCGGGTCCTGGTCAACAAGCTCTCCTACCGGCTCCACGACCCCCGACGGGGCGACGTGATCGTGTTCGAGCGGCCGCCGAACGAGCAGGGCGACATCAAGGACCTGATCAAGCGCGTGATCGGCCTGCCCGGCGAGCGGATCTCCATCATCGACGGCGAGGTGCGCATCGACGGCCGGGTCCTCGACGAGCCCTACACCCACGGGCTCCCCACCGAGCCGAAGGTGGGCTGCGGCCTGGGCGACACCACCGGCATCGACACCGAGCAGGGCTTCGAGATCCCTCCGGACCACCTGTTCGTCATGGGCGACAACCGGACGAACTCCCAGGACGGCCGGTGCTTCGGACCGATCGACGAGGACCTGGTGGTGGGGCGGGCCTTCTTCATCATCTGGCCGCTGTCGAAGACGGGTGGGCTGTAGCGCCCTGCCCCGGGGTGCAAACTTTTGCAAGCAATGTGGTTGCTGCGGTATCGTTTCGACCATGGCTCAGAGCAACGTCCTCAAGAGGTACCTCGACGCCGGTGTGGCGTTCACGTCGATCACCCAGGCCAAGGCCGAGGCCCTGGTCAAGGACCTGGTCAAGACCGGCGAGGTGCAGACCGAGCAGGCCCAGGCCGTGGTGGCCGACCTCGTGGATCGTGGCCGGAAGAACACCGAGGCCCTCCTCGAGCAGGTGCTGTCGGAGATCTCCGAGCGCGCCGACTCGCTCGGCCTCGCCACCCGCGCCGACCTCAGCCGGGTGGAGAAGCTGATCGAGTCGATCCGCCCCGGTGCGACCAAGGCGGCCGAGAAGGCCCCGGCCAAGAAGGCCACCGCCAAGAAGGCGGGCACCAAGAAGGCTGCCGCCAAGAAGGCTGCCGCCAAGAAGGCCCCGGCCAAGAAGGCCACCGCGAAGAAGGCCGCCACCAAGAAGGCCGCGGCCCCCAAGGTGGCCGCCGACAAGACCGCGAGCTGAGACGGCACCGGCCTCGCGCCGTCCGCTCGACGCCGAGCTGGTCCGCCGCGGGATCTGCGCCGACCGGGGTGTCGCGCGCGTCCTGATCGAGCGCGGCGAGGTGCTGGTGGGCGGGGCGCCGGCCACCAACGTCGCTCGCCTCGTCACCGCGTCCGAGCCGCTCGTGGTGACCGGGCCCCCACCCCGCTACGTGGGCCGAGGCGGCCACAAGCTCGAGGCCGCCCTCGCGCGCTTCGGGATCGACCTGGCGGGCCGCCGCGTGCTCGACGCCGGATCCTCCACCGGAGGCTTCACCGACTGCGCCCTCCAGGCCGGCGCTCGCGAGGTGGTGGCGGTCGACGCGGGCCGCGGGCAGCTGCACCAGCGCCTCCGCGCCGACCCCCGGGTCGACGTGCACGAGCGCACCAACGTCCGAACGGTCGATGCCGCCGAGCTCGGCGGCGCCGCCGAGGTGGTGGTGGCCGACCTGTCCTTCGTGTCGCTCCGCGTCGCCGCTCCCGCGCTGTTGGGGTTGGCCGCACCGGGCGCCGACCTGGTGTGGCTGGTGAAGCCCCAGTTCGAGGCCGAGCGGGGCGAGGTGTCCGCCGGCGGCGGCGTCGTGTCCGACCCCGCGATCTGGCGACGCACCCTGCGCGACGTCGGCGCCACGCTCGAGGGCGCCGGAGCCGCCATCATGGGAGCGATGGCCTCCCCCCTCCGCGGCGCCGACGGCAACGTCGAGTTCCTGCTCCACGCGCTCGCGCCGGGCCACCCGGCGGTGGCCCCTCCACCGCTCCACGAGCTGGTGGCGGCGGCCGTGGCCGCCGTCCCCGCGGAGCCCACGTGAGCACCATCGCCCTCTTCGTCCACGAGGGCCGCCCCGACGCGCTCGACCTCGCCGGCCAGATCTGCCGCTGGGCCGCCGATCGCGGCCACCAGCTCGTGACCACCCCGGCGGAGGTGGCGGCGCTGGCGGCAGCGGGGATCGACGCCCCAGCGGTCGACCTGGTCCACCTCGGGGTCGACCTCGTGGTGGCGGTGGGCGGCGACGGCACCATGCTGCGAGCCACCCGCCGCGCGGTGGCCGCCGACGCCCCCGTGCTCGGGGTCAACCTCGGCCAGCTCGGCTACCTGGCCGAGGTCGAGCCCGGCGCGTGGCAGCCGGCCCTCCAAGCGTGGTTCGAGGGCCGTCACGGCACCACCGAGCGGCTCCTCGTGGCGTCCACGGTGTCGGGCCCGCCGGGGATGAGCCCGCCGTCGGACTGGACGGGGCTGCCCCCCGGCCTGAACGAGGTGGTCATCGAGAAGCAGGCCATGGGTCGCACCGTCCGCCTCGGGGTCACCGTCGACGGCGAGTTCTTCACGAGCTACGTCGCCGACGGCATCATCATCGCCACCCCCACCGGCTCCACGGCCTACTCCCTGTCCGCGCGAGGCCCGGTGGTGGCCCCCACGCTGCGGGCCCTGCTCCTGACCGCGGTGTCGCCGCACTCGCTGTTCGACCGGTCCCTGGTGCTGGAGCCATCGAGCACGGTGGCCGTGGAGGTGCTCGGCGATCGACCCGCCGCCGTGGCCGTCGACGGCGATCACATCTCGATCCTGCCGCCGGGCACCACCGTGACCGTCACCGCCCACGCCCGTCCGGCTCGCTTCGTCACCTTCGGCGAGCGCGACTTCCACCAGATCCTGAAGGCCAAGTTCGGGCTGAACGACCGGTGAGCAGCGATCCGACCAGCCCGGTGGGC
>JAHBSN010000148.1 GCA_019639095.1 Actinomycetota bacterium | reverse complement strand
GCCCCGACGAGGCCGGCGCGCTGCCTCGGCGTCGGTTGACATCGGTCACATCATAACTAAAGTCTCGATAAGTAAACAGGGGTGATCGAGCCGCTCGGCGGTGCTCCGCCGCGGCCACGAGCAGATGGAGCGCGCATGAAGAAGCTGGCTGGGATCGTGGCCGTGGTGGCCCTCCTCACCGTCGGGTGCGGCGATCGCGGGTCCGACGGATCGGGCGGCGTGGCCGGCGGCGAGACCACCACCACGGCGGCCGCCGGCGGTGGCGACGCGGCCGGAGCCGGCGACTGGGGCGACCTCAAGGACGTGTGCGGGCCCAACGAGAAGGGCGGCGAGCTCGCCGCCGACGACAACCAGGGCGTGAGCGCCGACACCATCAAGGTGGGCACGGTGGCCGACCCCGGCTTCTCCGGTCGCCTCGGGCTCAACCAGGAGCTGTTCGATGCGGGCGACGCCTTCGTGGAGTGGTGCAACGCCGCCGGCGGCATCAACGGCAAGAAGCTCGAGCTCACCAAGCACGACGCCAAGCTCACCGACTACCAGCCGGTGATCGAGGACGCCTGCAAGAGCGACTTCGCCATGGTGGGCGGCGGCGCCCTGCAGGACAACCTCTGGCCCACCGTGGGCGCGGCCTGCGGGCTGATCGACATCGCCGGCTTCGCCGTGACCGCCCAGAAGGCCGGCCTGGCCGGCGAGGACCCCACCGAGAGCCGCAGCATCCAGCCGGTGCCCAACCCCGGCGACCGCTACCCCGTGGGCCCCCAGAAGCTGATCCTGGCCGAGCACCCCGGCACCGACCAGCACCTCGGGTTCCTCTACGGCGACCTCCAGACCACCGTCGACCAGAAGGTGAAGGAGCGCCGCGGGTTCGAGGCCGCCGGATTCACCGTGGTGCACGACGCCGCCTACAACATCCTCGGCGAGTCGAACTGGAAGCCCTTCGCCACCGCCCTCGAGAGCGACGGCGTGCAGTTCCTGAAGTTCATCGGCGAGGGGGCCAACGGCGCCGCCCTCGAGCAGGCCATGAAGCAGGTGGGCTACGTGCCCGAGGTCCGCTACTACGAGACGAACTTCTACGACCAGAGCTTCGTGGATGCCTCCGGCGGCGCCGCCGACGGCGCCTACGTGGGCAGCGCCTTCATCCCCCTGGAGGAGGCGTCCACCCACCCGGCCACGCAGCTCTACGTCGACAACCTCGACGCCACCGGCGGCAAGAAGGCCGTGCTCGGGCTCCAGAGCACCTCGGCCTGGCTGCTCTTCGCCACCCTCGCCAAGGCCTGCGACCAGGACGACGACCTCACCCGGGACTGCATCCTGCAGGGCGCCAAGGGCATCACGGAGTGGACCGGCGGCGGGCTCCACGCCCCCACCAGCCCGGCCACCAACGAGGGATCGAAGTGCTTCATGGTGCTGCAGGTGAAGGACTCCAAGTTCGAGCGCTTCGCGCCCAAGGACGAGGACTTCTCCTGCGACGACGGCAACGTCGTCGAGGTCGAGCCGGCGAGCTAGGTCCGCCCCCTTGGACCAGTTCCTCACCTTCACCACCATCGGGCTGGTCACCGGCGCGCTCTACGCCGTGGCGGCCAGCGGGCTGGTGGTCACCTACACCACGTCGGGCATCTTCAACTTCGCCCACGGGGCCATCGGCATGCTCGCCGCCTTCACCTACTGGCAGCTGCGGGTGGACTGGGGGTGGCCCACGCCGGTGGCCCTCGTGGTGGTGCTGGTGGTGCTGGCCCCGCTGTTCGGCGCCGTGGTGGAGCGCACGATCGTGCGGGGGCTCGAGGGCGTGTCCGAGGTGACCAAGCTCATCGTGTCGGTGAGCCTGCTCTTCGGCGTGTACCAGGGCGCCATCACCCTCTGGCCGCCCGACGTCGGCCGCAACCTCCCCGGCTTCTTCGCCGGGCGCTCGGTGGACCTCGGCTTCTACGACCTGTCGTGGAACGAGGCGATCACCGTGGTGGCGGCGGTGGGCACGGCGGTGGGCCTGCGGTTCCTGCTGTTCGGCACGCGCCGCGGCGTGGCCATGCGGGCCGTGGTCGACGACCGTGACCTCACCCGGCTCAACGGCGCCCAGCCGTCTCGCTCGTCGATGGTGTCGTGGGCGCTGGGCTCGGCGCTGGCCGCCCTGGCCGGCGTGCTGCTGGCCACCAGCCAGGGCTCGCTCTCGCACATCCCGCTCACGCTGCTCGTGATCAACGCCTACGGCGCGGCCATGTTCGGGCGGCTGCGCAGCCTGCCGCTCACCTTCGCCGGCGCCGTGGTGCTCGGGCTGGCCCAGTCCTACGCCGTGGGCTACGTCAAGCTCGACAAGCCCGTGAACTCCCTGTTCGGCCACGAACTGGCCCGGGGCCTGAGCCTCACGGGCCTGCGCTCGGCCATCCCGATCATCGCCCTGTTCCTGGTGCTGCTGTTCCTGCCGCCGCTCAAGGTGCGCGCCGGCGCCCAGGCCCGCTCGCGCGAGGTGATCCCGTCGCCGGGTGCCGGGGTGTGGCTCGTGGCCACCGCGGTGCTCGGCATCGGCGCCTTCGCGTTCGCCACCGCCTACCCCGGGCTGCGCACGTTCCAGCTCGGGCAGGGGCTGGCGCTCGGCATCGTGATGCTGTCGCTCGTGCCGCTCGTGGGCTACGCCGGCCAGATCTCCCTGGCGCCGATGGCCTTCGCCGGCATCGGCGCCGTGGCCATGGGCAACTGGGGCGGCGACGGCAGCCCGGTGGCGCTGCTCGCCGCGGTGGCGCTCACCGCCGCCGTGGGCGCGCTGGTGGCCCTGCCCGCCATCCGCCTCCAGGGGCTGTACCTCGCCCTCGCCACGGCCGCGTTCGCCGTGCTCATGGACCAGCTCGTGTTCAGCCAGGGCACCTTCCTGCCCAACGCGAACCTCGGGGTGCCGCGCCTCGACGTGCTCGGGTTCTCCTTCGACGACGACCGAGCCCACCTCGTGCTGATCGGCGTGGTGTTCGGGCTCGTGGCCACCGGACTGGTCTGGCTGCGCGGGCGCCGCTTCGGCCGACGCCTCCTGGCCATGAAGTCGAGCGAGGCCGCCTGCGCCACCCTCGGGGTGAACCTCACCACCACCAAGCTCGCCGTGTTCACGCTGTCGGCCGGGATCGCCGGGCTGGGCGGCGCCCTCTACGGTGCCCAGCTCAACTCGATCAGCCCGCCCACGTTCGCCTTCCTGCAGAGCCTCCCGGTGGTGCTGCTGGCGGTGGTGGGCGGCATCGCCGCGGTGGGCGGGGCCCTGTTCGGCGGGATCCTCTACGCCCTCACGTTCCTGATCCTCCCCGACCTCGTGCCCGGCCTCACCGACCTGTTCGCCATCGCACCCGCGCTCGCCGGCATCAGCCTGGGGCGCAACCCGAACGGCGCCGTCAACCAGACGGTGGCCGAGGTCCGCCGGCGGCGCGCCGAGCGCACCGCCCGGCCGGGGGTCGACACCGATCCGCTCGCCGGGCCCGACGTGGACCGGCTCGGCCTCGACGGCTTCACCCTGGCCCAGCGCGACGCCCTCGACCGGGCCATCGGGCTCGACGCCGAACCGCTGTACCGACCGGCGCGCTCGGTCGGCGGCCGCCCGCTGGAGGTGGCCGGTGGCTGACGACGTGCTGCTGGAGGCCGAGGAGATCACCGTCCGCTTCGGCGGGCACGTGGCCGTGGCCGACGTGAGCCTCACCGCCCGAGCCGGGCGCATCACCGGCCTGATCGGCCCGAACGGTGCCGGCAAGACCACCACGTTCAACGCCCTGTGCGGACTCCAGGCCACCACCCGGGGGCGGGTGCGGCTGGCCGGCGACGACGTCACCCGGCTGTCGCCGCACCAGCGGGCCCGCCTGGGCCTCGCTCGCACGTTCCAGCGCCTCGAGACCTTCTCGCTGCTCACGGTGCGCGAGAACGTCCTCGCCGGAGCCGAGTTCCGGCGGCGGCGCGTCCGCGGCCCGGACCCGGCGGCGGTGGCCGACGGGCTGATCGAGCGGCTCGGCCTGGCCGACGTGGCCGACCAGCGCGTCGACGCGCTGCCCACCGGCCGGGCCCGCCTGGTGGAGGTGGGCCGGGCCCTCGCCAACCAGCCACGCGTCCTGCTGCTCGACGAGCCGTCGTCGGGCCTCGACGACGGCGAGACGGCCGAACTGGGCGCGGTGCTCGCCGACCTGGCCGACCAGGGGCTCGCCGTGCTCCTCGTGGAGCACGACATGAGCCTCGTGATGGGCTCGTGCCACGACATCCACGTGCTCGACTTCGGGCGCATCATCGCATCGGGCAGCCCGGCGGAGATCCAGCGCGACGAGGCGGTGCTCGGGGCCTACCTCGGCAAGGACCGGGCCGAGGACGTGGCCGCCGACCTCGCCGACGACGGCCTGGCGAACGACTCGGTGCCGGGAGCCGCCACGGCCCGGGCCGCGGCGGCCCCCACCGAGGTCGCCGCCGCCGCACCCGACGAGGTGCCGGTGCTCGAGGTGCGCGACGTGCGAGCCGGCTACGGGGACTTCGACGTGATCGACGGGGTGAGCTTCGCCATCGCACCCGGCGAGGTCTTCGCCCTGCTCGGCCCGAACGGCGCCGGGAAGTCCACCACGCTGAAGGTGATCGCCGGGCTGCTCGAGCCCTCGGGCGGCACCGTGGCGGTGTGCGGGCGCAACGTGGTGGGCGCCGACGCCGACGCCCTGGCGCGCGCCGGGCTGTGCTCGGTACCCGAGGGCCGGGGCATCTTCCCCAACCTCACGGTGGCCGAGAACCTGTGGATGGCCACCTTCACCGGCACGGGCCGGACCGAGGTGGAGGAGGTCGCCTACGAGCGGTTCCCGCGCCTCGGCGAGCGCCGCACCCAGACGGCGGGCACGATGTCGGGCGGCGAGCAGCAGATGCTCGCCATGGCCCGGGCCCTGGCCACCTCCCCCGCCCTCCTCGTGCTCGACGAGCTGTCGATGGGCCTCGCCCCGCTCATCGTGGAGGACCTCTACGCCCAGGTGGCGGAGATCGCCCGCTCGGGCCTGTCGATCCTCGTGGTGGAGCAGTTCGCCCACGAGGTCCTCGGCGTGGCCGACACCGCGGCGATCATGTTGCACGGGCGCATCGCCCGGGTGGGCCCGCCGCCCGCCATCGCCGCCGAGCTCGAGACCGCCTACCTCTCCGGGGCCGTCGCCCCCGCATGACCCCCGCCCCTCGCACAGATCAGGAACGCAGCACCGTGGACGACCCGCAGACCACCTCCGGCATGGCCCCCGACCGGCGCCAGCAGTTCGAGGCCGACATCGCCAAGGTTCGCCTGCGCACCGGCGCGTCGGCCAACGAGCCGCGCCTGGTTGCGCTCGGGGTGGCGCTCATGGGCGCGGGCGCCGCGGTGGCGCTGGTGGCCTTCGTCGTGTCGGGCAGCCAGGCCGACACCCGCGACGTGCTCTCCACCGTGATCCTCGCCATCTTCGGCCTGGCCCTCGCCGTGGCCGGCGCCGCGGTGTTCCTCCGCTACTCGATCGGGCGGTTCCTGCGGTTCTGGCTGCTGCGGCTCATCTACGAGCAGCAGGATCGCCCGGGGTCCTGACCGTCGGCGCCGGTCCCGCCGGCGCCATCGCCTCGGCCCGGTGCTTGATGCCCTTGAGCATCCGCCGCTCCATGATGAACGCACCGGGGTCGGTGACCATGCTCCACAGCACCGCCGCCACCGACGGCGTGACCGAGGCGCGGAAGCGGCTGAGCAGGCGGGAGCCGCCGTGGCCGTCGGGCTCCACGAGCAGGCACCACGAGGTCGACCCGTCGCCGCTGAGCGACACCAGGCTGCGACCGGGGTCGATCGAGGTCACGTCGAAGCCCAGCTCGGGGGTCATGGGGATCCGGTCGCCCACGGCAAGGTGCTGGAACTCGGGGACGATGGCGGAGGCGCTGGGCTCGCCGTCGTTGTCGATCCAGTCGTAGCTGTACCACCCGGCACGGCCGTACCCGATCTGCACCAGCCAGGGCCACACCCGGTCCGGCGCAGCGTCGATGTCGATGGCGCGGGTGGTGCCGCCGGCGGTGTCCACCAGGTCGTCGCCGGGGAACCGGCGGCGCGCCTCCTCGCGCGTGGCGCCCCACGCCACGTGCCAGGGGTGGAGGAGGCGGTGGTAGACGGCCACGACCACTCCGCCGAGCACGAACAGGGCGAACAGCCCCGATCGCAGCCCGAAGGCGACCACGAGGGCCACGGCGAGGACGGCGGCGACCACCACGATCAGGCCGAGGATGAGGGCGATGCGGCGAGCGGTGCTCACGGCTCGGCCCTCACCCGATCGCCGCGGCCGACGGCCGCGGGGCCAGCGCCGCCGCGAAGTGCCCGCCCACGGCCTGGGCCACGTCGGGCACCACGGGGAGCCGCCGGGTGAGCGACCGCAGCGCCCGCCGGGCGTCGAGGTCGGCGTGCACCAGCACGGTGGCGGAGCGCCGGGGGCTCGCCTCGAGGCGCGCGATCAGCTCGGTCACCGCCGAACCGGGCACCGGGGTCACCTCGGTGAGGTCCAGCACGAGCGGACCGCCCCGGCCCACGCGCTCCAGGCGCTCCACGAGCGCCGATGGCGCGTCGTCGGCGCTGAACAGGCCGAACAACCGCACCAGGCAGGCCCCGTCGCGCTGCTCGGTCGTGAAGACGATCATCGCTGCACACCTCCCCGGAGGCCGATGTCCCCGGCCTCTCCTTCGATCGTGCGCCGCCTCGCCGCCCGGCGGCAGGGCCGTTGGTCACCGGTTCCCGCCGAGGTCGGACGGGACGCGGACCTTCGGCCCTGGCGGCTCGGAGGAGCCCGGGGCAGGCTGGGACCGTGGGAACGATCGTCGTGGGCTTCGACGGCTCGCCGTCGGCGGAGGTGGCGCTCGACTGGGCGCTGGCCGAGGCCGTGGTGCGCCGGGCGCGGGTGCTGGTGCTGGCGGTGTCGCCGCTGCCGTGGTCGCTCGGGTACGACCCGAACTGGCACGCCGACCGGGAGCAGATCGCCGGCGAACGGCGGGCCGAGGTCGAGGCGGCCGTGGCCGCCTCCCGGACGCGCGTGGGGGTGCCCGACGACGTGGAGGTGGAGGCGCGCGTGCAGCTCGACGAGCGACCGGCGTTCGTGCTGATCACCGCCGCGGCCGACGCCGACCTGCTCGTGGTGGGCAGTCGAGGGCGGGGCGGGTTCCGCGGGCTGCTGCTCGGGTCGGTGAGCACCGCGTGCGTGCACCACGCCCCGTGCCCCGTGGTGGTGGTCCCGTCGCCGTCGGGCGACGGCTGAGGACTGCGCCGGCTCAGGCCACCGGCACGCTCCACTCGACGTGGGTGCCGCCCTCGGGACGGGGCTCCACGAGCGCGTGGCCGCCCAGCTCGTGGGCCCGGCGCTGGAGGTTGTCGAGCCCGTGGCCGCCCTCGCGGCGGGGCCCCAGGCCCACGCCCTCGTCGTCGATCGTCGCGGTGAGCAGGCCGTCGGCCACCACCACGCGCACCCGGGCCACCGGGGAGGACGCGTGGCGGGCCACGTTGGCGAGCGCCTCGCCCACCACCGCGAGCAGGTGGCCGCCCACCACCTCGTCGGCGGCGGCGTCCACCGGTCCCTCGAACTGGAAGGTGGGGGCGTAGCCGAGGGCGCCGGTGAGCTCGTCGCCCAGGGCGAGCAGCTGCCTGCGGATGCCGTGGGAGGAGGTCTCGGCGGCGTGCAGCTCGAAGATCGACGACCGCACCTGGCGGACCACCAGGTCGAGCTCGTCGACCGCCTGCTGGATGCGGTCGGCCACCTCGGGGAGCGGCCCCGCCAGGCGGGCGGCGCCCTGGAGCGCCAGGCCGGTGGCGAAGAGGCGCTGGATCACCGTGTCGTGGAGGTCCCGGGCGATGCGGTCGCGGTCGGCGATCAGGTCGAGCTCGCGGACGCGCGCGTGCAGGCGGGCCTTCTCGATGGCCGTGCCGGCAGCCACCGCCAGCGCCACCGCGAGCTCCTCGTCGATGTCGGTGAACCCGCCGCCACCCCGCTTGTCGGTGAGGTACAGGTTCCCGTAGGCCAGGCCGCCCACGAAGATCGGCACCCCCAGGAACGACGACATCGGCGGGTGGTTGGGCGGGAAGCCGAAGCTGTCGGGATGGGCGGTGAGGTCGGGCAGGCGGATCGGCCGCGGGTCCACGATGAGCAGGCCCAGGATGCCGTGGCCCTTGGGGCGGGGGCCGATGGCGGCCTCGGCGTCCGCGTCGAGGCCGACGGTCACGAAGTCGGACAGGTTGGTGCGCTCCGGGTTGAGCACGCCCAGGGCCCCGTAGGAGGCGTCGACGAGGTCGGCGGCGGCCCCCACGATCCGGCGGAGGATGACCTCGAGGTCCAGGTCGGAGCCGACCGCGGTGACGGCGGCCAGCAGGCGACGCAACTCTCGAGGGCCCGCCCGGTGCTCCGACACGAAGCCGCATCGTAGTGCTCGGGCCCCCGAGCCCCCATGCTCGGCGGGGGACGTTCGGCCCTGTACGAGGGCCACGGGGGGCGCCACCATGGGACCGTGAGCGACGCGGAACGCCCCTGGGACCGGCCGGTGGTCCTCGACCACCGCGACGATGTGGCCAGCGCGCTCGACCTGCTCGGGCAGCGGCGCCAGGCGATGGGCTTCGTGTGGGGCGGTGACGGCTTCGTGGGGGTGGTCACCGTCGAGGACCTGCGGTTCGCCGTCGACTGGGAGGGACCGGCGGCCACGGTCGACGACGCCATGACGTTCTCGGTGGTGGAGATCAGCCGTGACGCCGACCTCTCCGGTGCCACCGAGGCGTTCGGCGACGGCCTGCGCCGTTGGGTGGGCACCCACGGACCGACCCGCACCCCCCGCTCGGGGCCGTGACCGAGCTCCCGGCGGCGGTGGCCGAGACGCACACGGCCGTGCTGTTCTTCGTGGGCGACCGCGCCTACAAGCTCAAGAAGGCGCTGGACCTCGGGTTCCTCGACCACACCACGCGCGAGGCGCGCCTGGCCGCGTGCCGGCAGGAGGTGGCCCTGAACCGCCGGCTCGCCCCCGACGTGTACCTGGGCGTGCTCGACGTGACCGACGCCGACGGCACCGTGCGCGACCACCTGGTGGAGATGCGTCGGATGCCCGAGGACCGGCGCCTGGCCCGGTGCCTGGAGCGCGGCGAGGACCTCGAGCGCCCGCTCCGGGCGATCGCCCACGCCGTGGCCGCCCTCCACGAGCAGGTCCCGCCCGACCCGGTGCACGACCGCCTGGCGTCGCCGGCGGCGGTGCGCGGGCGCTGGACGGCGAGCTTCGACCAGCTCCACGACCTGGTGGTGCCCGACGACCTGGCCCGGCGCCTGGCGCGCATCGAGGAGCTCGCCCTGCGCTACCTGGACGGCCGGACGCCCCTGTTCGAGCAGCGCATCGCCGAGGGCCGCATCCGAGACGGCCACGGCGACCTCCAGGCCGAGGACATCTTCGTGCTCGACGACGGCCCACGGGTGCTCGACTGCATCGAGTTCGGCGAGGACTACCGGTGGGGCGACGTGCTCGCCGACGTGGCGTTCCTGGCCATGGACCTCGAGCGCCTCGGACGTCCCGACCTGGGCACGCGGTTCCTCGCCCTGCACCGGGAGCTGTCGGCCGAC
>JAHBSN010000147.1 GCA_019639095.1 Actinomycetota bacterium | reverse complement strand
GCTCTTGGCGGCGGCGTCGCCCGAGACCTGCGCCACCTTCTTGGCCAGCGAGTTGGCCACCGCCTTGGCGATCAGGGTCTTGCCGCAGCCCGGGGGGCCGTAGAGGAGGATGCCCTTGGGCGCCGGGAGCTTGTGCTCGGCGAAGAGGTCGGCGTGCAGGAACGGCAGCTCCACCGCGTCGGCGATCTGCTCGATCTGGCCGTCGAGGCCGCCCACGTCGTCGTAGGAGATGTCGGGCACCTCCTCGAGCACCAGCTCCTCCACCTCGGGGCGGGCCAGCTTCTCCACCAGCAGCCCCGAGCGGGCGTCCATCAGGACGGTGTCGCCGGCGCGCAGCCCCTTGGCGGCGAGCGCCTCGGACAGCTCGCACACGCGCTCCTCGTCGGCCCTGCCCACGATGAGGGCCCGCCCGTCGCCCATGGCGTCCTTCACCGTGACCACCTCGCCGGTGCGGTCCGCCGCCCGGGAGAGGATCACGCTGAACGACTCGTTCAGGGCGACCTCGTCGCCCTGGGTGAGCTGGCCGGCCACGTCGGGCATGACCGCCACGCGCATCTTGCGCCCGCCCGAGTGGACGTCGACCGTGCCGTCGTCGTTGGTCCCCAGCACGGTGCCGTAGGCCGCGGGCGGCTGGGTCAGCTTCTCGACCTCCTCGCGCAGCGCGGCGATGTGGTCGCGCGCCTCGCGCAGCGTGTAGGTGAGCTTCTCGTTCTGGCTCACCGCCTGCTGCAGCTGGCCCTTGGTCTCGAGCAGGCGCTCCTCGAGCGTGCGCACCCGCTTGGGCGCGTCCTGGATGCGCCGCCGGAGGGTGACGACCTCCTCCTCGAGCGCGGCGGCCTGGTCTCGGAGCTCGTCGAGCTCGGCTTGTTGGTCTCGCACCTGGCGTTGGAGCTCGTCGTTGCTGACGGTGACCACCTCCTGCGGTTCCGGCGGGGCGCCCGGAGGGGCTCCCCACGCCCTGTTGGCGACGCTACACGGGTGCTTTCCCGCTCCCACGGCATGGGCGCGCGGGTTCACACCCCCGCAACACCGCCGTGCCCACGCGGCCCAGGTCAGCAGCGCCGACGACCGTCGTGGGGCTCCAGGGCCGGTTCCTGGAAGCCGCGAGGCGTCCGCTACGCTCGACCCAGACGGCTTGAGGCCACCCTTCGGGGGGTGGCGCCATCGATGAAAGAGGCAACCACACCATGAAGGTCTGGATCGACCAGGATCTCTGCACCGGCGACGGTCTCTGCGAGGAGATCGCCCCCGACGTGTTCACCCTCCTCGACGATGGACTCGCCTACGTGAAGGAAGGCGGCAAGGTGTTCTCCGACCCCGGTGGCCCCGAGGGCCTGGCCAACGTGCCCGCCGGCCAGGAGGAGGCCACCATCGAGTCGGCCGAGGAGTGCCCCGGGGAGTGCATCTTCATCGAGCTCTGACCCAGCCACGGATCTGCGCCGAACGGGACCTGCGGGTCCCGTTCGGTCGTTTTCGGCGCCCGCCTACGAGGGCAGCAGGCGGGCGTGGGTGAGGAAGCCGGTGTGGGCCACCATCCGATGGTCGGGGCGCACCGAGGTCCCGTCGATGTTCCAGCCCCGCTGCAGGACCTCGATGGTCTCGGCCAGCTCGAAGCCGGTGGGCACGAGGCGCTCCCGCAGCTGCACGGCCTGGATGATGGTCGGGGTGTAGGCCACGAGGATGCCGCCGGGCCGAAGCGCGGCCTCGGCGTGAGGCACCACCTGCCAGGGCTCGGGCAGGTCGAGCACGATGCGGTCGAGCCCCTCCTCGTCGATGCCCTCGTAGCAGTCGCGCTCCTCCACCCGGTAGTGCTCGGTGAGGGCGGTGCCGCCGAAGGCCTCCACGTTCTTCACCGCACGGGCGGCGAAGTCGGCGCGCAGCTCGTAGCCGGTGACGTGGGCACCGGCCCGCAGCAGCGTCATCGACAGGGCCCCCGAGCCCACGCCGCTCTCGAGGACGCGCGCACCGGGAAAGATGTCGGCGAGCAGGAGGATCGGGCCGAGGTCCTTGGGGTAGATCACCTGGGCGCCGCGGGGCATCTTGAGCACGAAGTCGCTCAGGGTGGGCCGGAAGGCGTTGAAGGTGGCGCCGCGGGTGGATCGCAGCGGGATGCCCTCGGGCCCGCCGATGATCTCGTCGTGGGGGATGAAGCCCGAGTGCGTGTGGAACTCGGCCCCCTCGGCCAGGGTCACCAGGTAGCGCCGCTTCTTCCGGTCGATGAGCAGGATCTGCTCCCCCACCTGGAACGATCGGTCGGGCAGGTCGGGGCCGGGGCTGGCTGCGGGGCGGGGCTCGGTCTCGGGCTGGTCCATGGCGGGCGCGGGGGCTTCCTCGGGGCGGTCGTCGGCGGGCTCGGCCGGGTTCTGGTCAGGCATCGATGGGCCGTCCCTTGCGGGTGAGCGCCACCGGTTGGGCGCCCGCCGCCCGCTCCACCAGTCGGCAGAAGGCGCAGGTGCCCGAGGTGGTGGGGACGCCGCAGCGGTCGCAGCTGGCCGTCTCGCCGCCCTCCGCGTGGTCGGGGGCCGCGTCGGCGAAGCGATCCACGGCCCGGGCGAGGAAGCCGGCGTAGAACGCCTGCTTCGAACCCGGCGACCGGGCCTCGATCTCGTTGAGCGCCTCCTTGTAGCCGAGGTGCTTGTTCCCCTCGGCCATGGGGCACTCCTCGACGATGTAGTCGATGCCCCGCAGGACGCAGTAGGCCGCCATCTCCCGCTCACCGAGGCGCACCAGGGGCTTCACCTTGCGGGGGAACCCGGGACGAGCGGGCAGGACGGGGTGCTGCCGGGCCAGGTACTCGGTCTGCCAGCGCAGGGTGTTGCCGAACAGGACCGCGGCCTCGTCGTCGAGGTTGTGCCCGGTGGCGACCGCGTCGTAGCCGCCCTCCAGGGCGGCGCGATCGAACAGGTGCCGCTTCGAGAGGCCGCACGCCGAGCACGGCGACCGCCGGGTGACCGCGGCGGCGGTGGGCACGTCGTAGCCGTGGTCGGCGCGCAGGTCGACCTCGTGAAGGGTGAGCCCCCGCCGGGTTGCGAACGCTCGGACCGCCGCTCCGGACCGATCGCTGTACCCGCCGATGCCCAGGCCCAGGTAGAGGCCGTCGGCCTCGTAGCCGAGCTCGTCGAGCAGGTCCCAGAGGGCGAGGCTGTCCTTGCCGCCCGACACGGCCACCAGCACGCGGTCGCCCGGTGCGAGCATCTCGTGCTCCTCGATCGCCTTGGCGGTCTGGTCCCGGACGAGCTTGCAGAAGTGCTCGGCGCAGAAGTTGGCGTTGTGGCGGCGGACGTCGATCACCGCCGGCCCACGGCAGACCTGGCACTTCACGCGGCACCGCCGGAGATCACCGGACGGATCTCGACCTCGTCGTCGTCGGCCAGCAGCGCGTCGCCCGGCACGAGGGTGCCCCCGCGGATCACGAGCACCGACTCCCGGTTGAGGTCAAGGTCCTGGAGCAGGGCCACGATGCTCTTGGGGCCGGGGAACTCGAGCTCCCGGGTGGGGTTGCGGAGGGTGACCTTCACGACCGCCGGCGGCGCCGCCCGCCCGCGGGCGGGGGCGGTGCGTCGTCGAGGGTGGCTCGGCCGTTGGCGATCACGATGCGCTGGCCCGGCTTCAGCTCCTCGGAGATGAGGATCTCGGGCTTGCGCTCGGCCAGGCGACGGACCGTCCGGAGGGTCCACAGGCCGGTCCCCACGTACAGCCAGCCTCGGCTGCCGCCGAAGAGGCCGCGGTTGATGCCCAGCCGCTCCGCCGATCGCAGCAGCCCGCCCCGGGTCGCCGGGGTGCGCCGACGCGCCATCAGAACCGCCGGACCTCGACGATGGTGGTGGACTTGCGACCCCGGCGCCGCCCGAAGAGGAACACGCCGACCACCACGGTGACGGCCAGCACCGCCCCGATGGTGACCGCGGTGGAGCGAGCGGCCTCGGCCCGATCCTCCACCTCTCCCGTGAGCTCCCGGAACTTCGCCTCGATGTCGTCGCGGGTGATCTTGGCGGGCTGGTCGGCCTGGTCGCGGTGGGCGTCGGTGGCGGTCACGAGCGGGCTCCATCGGTGCGGTTGGGCTTGGTGATGGCGCGTCCGGCGACGGCCACGATGACGGCGGTGAACACGGCGGTGACGGCGTAGGGCACCCAGGTCAGGGATCCGGTGAGGTGCTCGCCGGTCTCGGTCTGGAGGCCGCGGAGGATGGCGAGGGAGGCGAACAGGACCCCGAGGCCGGCCAGGACGGCCCCGCCGATGCCGAAGCCGACGAACCGGCCCATGGACTTGAGCGGATCGACCGTCTCCTGCTTGGCGTAGTCCTTGACCAGCTGCCACAGGTCGGCCACCACCTCGGCGGTGCCCTTCTCGTCTGCCTTCTTCGCACCAGCAGGTGCCACGTCGCCTCCTGGCCATCGGGTCGGACTTTCCTACCTGCCACCGCAGGTGTGCGCAAACGGCGCGCCGGGGTCAGTACCCCGCCAGACGGGCCCGGCAGACGGACTCCTCCTCGTCGAGCAGCTCGTCGAGCCGGGCGAGGCGATCGGCGATGCCGGCCGCCGCCAGGCAGCGGTGGCGGTCGAGGTCGCCGAGGGGCGCCAGCGCGGTGAGGTGGAAGCTCGCCAGCGAGGGGTCGTCGACCTCCACGGGGACGGTGGGCGACGGCCCGGGCTCGCCGAGCTCGGCGCGCAGGGCGAGCACCCGGCGCAGCCGGGCCTCGGTGCCGGCCAGGGCCCCGGCCACGTCCGGCCCCGGATCGGGGTCGGGCCAGTCCTCCGCGTCGGCGAGCGGGTGGGGATCGTCCGGCAGCCATCGGTGCACCCGGAGGCGCTCCATGCCGAGGGCGAGGATCCCCCACCGGCCGTCGGGGGCCTGCTGGGCCTGCACGATCCGGGCGCGGGTGCCCACGTCGGTGCGCACGTCGGCGCCGCCCACCTCGCTGCCCCGGGAGATCAGCACCACGCCGAAGTCCGCGTCGGCGGCGAGGCAGCGGTCGACCAGCGTGCGGTAGCGGTCCTCGAAGACGTGCAGCGGCAGGACCGCACCCGGCAGCAGCACCGACTGGAGGGGGAACATCGACAGCGTGCCCACATCGGAAGCGTAGGGAGCGAGCGGGGCCACGAGCTCCGCACCCCCGGACGGCCGGCACGGGAGCACGTAGCTGCCGAGCACCGCGCCCAGCACGTCCTCGACGCCGCGCACCGACGGATCGATGGGCGCCTGGTTGGCGACGTAGGCGAACGTGGCCGTCTCGCCCTCGGGCAGGGCGACGAACCCGGCGAGCGCGCTCACCTGGTTGAGCGAGCCGGTCTTGGCGTGCATCCGACCCTCCGCCGGGTTGCCGCGGAAGCGGGTGGCCAGCGTGCCCGTCTTCCCCGCCACCGGCAGGCCGGGGCCGACCATGCCCTCGATCCCACCACCGTGGTGGAGCACCGCGGCCAGCCCGTCGCAGGTGACGCGGTTGCCGGGGTGCAGACCCGAGCCGTCGAGCAGCGTGGTGGCCGCGGTCGTCAGGCCCAGCTCCTCGCTCCGGGCGGCGATGGCGGCCACCCCCGCGGCCGTGGTGCCACCGCCGCCCGTGCGGCGACCGATCTCCTTGGTGAGCTGCTCGGCGATCCGGTTGTCGCTGGTGAGGAGCATCCGATCCACGACGTCGGCGAGCGGCGGCGAGGTCACGGTGGCCACGGCGCTCGCCCCTGCGGGCGCCGGGCCCGACGCGCCGTCACCGGCCACGAGCACGCCGCGAGCCCGCAGCAGGGAGGTGAACGTGCGAGCGGCGGAGGCCGCCGGGTCGTCGGCGCGCACGCGCCGAACCGGACCGCTCTCCTCGCGCGGCGGGGCCAGCTCGTAGCCCTCGTCGACCCCGAGGGCGCTCAACGGGCCCACCTGCTGCTGGGCGGCGTAGCGATCGGGCCAGCCGGGCACCGTCCGCAACGAGTCGTAGCGCCGCTCGTCGCCCAGGACCCGTCCGGAGATCCCACGGATGCCCGACGCCGCGACCTGGTCGGCCAGCTCGTCGAGCGACGTGGTGGCCACGTCGTCGCCCCAGCGCCTCACGGAGCGGTAGCCGTCGGTCACGAGCACGGGATCGCCGCCGCCCACGAGGGCGACGTCGCCGTCGACGACCCCATCGGCGTTGGCCGGCGGCGCGACGAAGGCGGTCTCGAAGCGCGTGCCGCTGCCCAGGACCTCGAGTGCGGCCGTGGCGGTGATCACCTTCATGGTCGACGCCGGCACGAGGGGCTGGTCCTGGTCGTGGCGGTACACCGGGGTGCCGTCCACCAGGACGGTCAGGCACGTGTCGGGCGGCGAGGCCGCCAGGACGGCGTCGAGGTTGGCGGTGAGCTCAGGGTCGTCGCGGACCTCGCCCGCCTGGGTCGGCACCGCCGCCCGGGCCGGCGAGGCCGGGGCGCGAGCCGCCGCGGGCCCTTGGGCGACGACGCCCGGGAGCAGGACCAGCGCGAGCGCACCGGCGGCGCGCCGGAGCCTCACCCGAGCTGGCGGGCCCGGCGCCAGCGAGCGTGCAGCCAGGCGTGCTCGAGCGCCGTCACCGCGCGGTTCGCCGACGGGTAGCAGAGCCGCCCCGTGGCCCGGACGGCGAAGGGCCCGGCGTTGTCGGGGTCGGCCACCGCCAGCTCGGTGGCGAGCAGGATCTCCTTCTCGACCAACTGCCGGCGTTTGCCGAGGTCCGCCAGAAGCTCCTTCTCGAACCTCTCCACTTTGCGGGTCGTCTCGAGCTGCAACTGCTGCAGACGCTCTTCCTCCGCCCTGCGCAAAGACTCCTCTTCCTCCGCCAGGCGGGTCTTCATCTGCGCCTGACGGGCCTCATGTTCCTTCTCCGCCTGCTGAAGCTGCTCTTTCACGGCGCTCAAACGCAAACCCGCCTGCTCAAGCTCTTTGTTCTTCTCGGCGGCGCGGTTTTTCAGGGCCTCGATCTCGGCGCGCTGCTGATCGCCCTCGCGCTGCAGACGGATCATCGTCTCTTTGACGTCGCTGAGCTCCGATTTTTCCTTCGCGTCGTTCGCCAGCATCTCGCGGTACCGGATCTCCTGCTCGGCGATCCGCGCCTGGAGATCCTCCGAGGTTTTCTTCTCGGCGTCGCGGGCGGCGATGGTTTTCTCCAAATCCGCCTTCAACGCCGCCAGCCGGTCCTGATGGGCCTGCAACTCACGGACGCTCTTCTCCTCATGGGCGCGGCGGGCTTCCTGCATTTGGCGTTCATGGTCCTCGAGGGCCTGGCGCAAACGCTCCTCTTGATCACGCTTCTGACGCGTCAAAGCCGTCTCCAAATCGCCGGTGGCGCGAGCCACGTGCTCCTGATGGGATTTCAATTCCTGCGCGAGGCGCTGTTCCTGCGACCGCGCCTCCGCCGCCAAGCGTTCCTGATGCTCTTTCAGCTCGCGGGCCAGTTTGTCCGCCTGGGCGCCCTTCTCCGTCGCCAGCCGCTCCTCATGCGCGCTCAGCTGCGAGGCCAAGCGATCTTCCTGGGTTTTTTTCTCAACGGCCAGACGTTCCTTTTGCCCGTCTTCCTCCGCCTGCAAACGCTCGCGGGTCGAAGCCAGCAACTCGTTCTCCTGGCGCCGGATGATCTCGTCCGCCTCTTTCAGGCGTTCCTCGCGGGCGACGCGCGCCTGCTCCTGCATCTGACGGAGCAAATTCTCGCACTCCTCTTCCGTGCGCTGGCGCAAAGCCTGCATCGAGCGCTCCGTCTCTTCCCGGATCCGCTGGCTCTGCTGACGGGCCTCCTGCACGAGGGCCTTGCCCTCTTCGCGGGATTTCGCGTACAGGGAGTCCGCCTCGCGGGCCGCCTCCTGCAGGTGCGTCTTGTAAAACACCTCCGCCTTGCGCTGGGTGTTCAGGGCGCGGTCGACGATCTCCTGGGCGCGCTTTTCCGCCGCCACCTCGGCCTCCTGCATGGTGCGGGCGGCCTGGATGCGCGCCTGCTGCAGGGTCTTTTCCGCCTCGGCGGTCTTCGCCTGGGGCCGGGCGAAAATCTTGGTGTCGGCGTGCTCTTCATCCGGCGGCGGCGGCGCGGCCTCCGCCGGTTTCACGGCCGGGATCGACGGGGCTTTCTCCCCCGGCAGTTCCGGCGTCACCGCCGACTGCTCGCGCACCAGGGCGCGCGGCACCGTCACGGATTCCTCTTTCGGCGGGACGGGAACGCTCTTCGGCAGGGCGATCTCCTCCTCGGCGCGCTCGATCAGAACGAAAATGGAAAAGCCGGATTTGCCGAGCTTGATCTCCTCGGATCCCTTCAGGGAGCGCGGCTTGTTGGCGGGCAGACGTTCCCCGTCGATGAACGTGCCGTTCGACGACCCGTGGTCCTCGACCCAGGCGCCGCCGTCCTTCTCGAAAATCGACAGGTGCTTGCGGCTGACGTTGGCGTTCTCGACGATGAAATGGCAGTCGGGAGCGCGACCCATGGTCCAGCGCTCCCCTCCGGAAAGGTCCACCCGCGAAGAGCCGTCCGGCCCCGTGATGGTGATATGCAGGGTGCAACTCCCGCCCTTTTTCATCCGTCTCCTCTTAAGAGGCCTTCACCGGCCGCACTTGGTCCATATCGCGGGTGCGCGAGGCGCGTCCGGCCTCGGCGTTGACCGCGTCCTCCGCCAGCGCCTCCACCGGGTCGCGATGCTCGTCGAAAGCCTTCTCGTCCAGCGGGTAGTCGTTGTTGTCGCTGCGGTACCACAGCAGATCCAGGGAGCTTTCAAAACGGTCCACCATCGACACGTAGACGCGCTCCGGGGAGTACATGACGTTCACGATGTGCGAGAGCAGCGAGAACACGATGCCCGCGATCGAGGTCTGCATGGCGAAAGAGATCTCCTGGAGGAAGCGGTCCATGATGTTCTTGGTGTTCTCCAGATCCTGCAGGTTCATGCCGCCGAGCTCCTGCAGGCCGCCGGCGATCCCGACGAAGGTTCCCAGGATCCCCGCGATCACGAAAAGACCCGGCAGGATCGAGATCAGATCGTTGAAGGCCGTCATCGGCAGGACGCCGAAGACGCGGTTGAAACAAGGGTTGTGGTGGAAGGTGGCCCGCGTGATGCCCAACAGCTTCGGCGTTTCCTGCGTCCACTTCAGGAACTTCAGCTGATTGAGGATGTCCTTCACCAGCCAGGCGCAGCCCTGCTTCACCAGGAAAACGCGGTCGCTCAGCGCCATGACGCCGTCGCCGCGGCGGCGGCGCAGGCGATCGCGGACCGCGAAGCCCTCGTAGAAGGAGCGCTCGAGCATGCGTTTCGCCAGCACGTAGAAAGAGACGTTTTTCACGACCCCGGGTTTTTCACTCTCCATGAAGCGGGCGACGCGCTTTTCGAACTCGCGCGCGAACCATTCGTGGCGTTTCACCGTGTACCAGATCACCACCCGGAAGAAGGCCCCACCCAGGAAGACCAGGCCCATCACGTAGGGCAGGGTCAGGATGAAATACTCCGCGAAAATCTTCGTGCTCATGGTCATTTCCCCTTGTTTTCCATGTTGAAGCGAACGATGACCCGCTGGGCCTTGCGGCAGTCGTTTTGCCGGCAGAACTCGGCGGCGTTGGCGACGCCGCGGCTCTGCACTTTCATGACTTCCAGGAAGCTGCGGCCGGAGACTTTCATCAGGGCCAGCAATTCCCGCTGATGCTGGAAGTTCGGGTCCTTCTCCTCCACCAGGTGCGTG
>JAHBSN010000146.1 GCA_019639095.1 Actinomycetota bacterium | reverse complement strand
AGCACGGCGTCAGCGTTCCGCTGTGACGCCAGATCGACGGCGGCGTCGAGCGCCCCGGGCTCCTCGGGGTTGGGGAACGCCACCGTGGGGAAGTCGGGGTCGGGCTCCACCTGGGCCGCCACCTCGGCGGCGGGAGCGAAGCCGGCGGCGGCCAGCACCCGGCGGAACGTGCCCGCACCCACCCCGTGCATGGCGGTGTAGGCGAGGGCGACGTCGCGCGCCTCGGGCACCAGGCCCACCGAGGCGGCGGCGGCCACGTAGGCGGCCTCGAGCTCGGGCCCGACCCGCACGATGTCGGGATCGTCGGGCCCGGTGCGGGGCACCGAGGACACCCGGTCCACCGCGCCCATGGCGTCGGCGATCTCGGCGTCGGTGGGGGTCACGATCTGGCGCCCGGTGCCGTCGTAGACCTTGTAGCCGTTGTCCTGCGGGGGGTTGTGGCTGGCGGTCACCATGACCCCCGCGCCGGCGCCCAGGTGGCGCACCGCGAAGGCCAGCACCGGCGTGGGCAGGGGGCCGGGCAGCACGTGGGCGCGGATGCCGGCGGCGGCGAACACGGCCGCGCTGGCTTCGGCGAAGTCGGCCGAGCGGTGGCGGGCATCGAAGCCGATGGCCACGCCCCGCCGGGCGACGTCGGCCGCCGCGCCCGGCTCGGCCGAGCTCCGGAGCCACGACGCGATCCCCGCGGCGGTGCGGATCACGACGGCGAGGTTCATGCGGTTGGGGCCGGCGCCGAGCCGGCCGCGGAGGCCGGCGGTGCCGAAGTCGAGGTCGGCGGCGAAGCGGTCGGCCACGTCGGCTCGCGCGCCCACGTCGCCGGCCTCGGCGGCGTCGAGCAGGTCGGCCAGCTCGGCGCGGGTGATCGGGTCGGGGTCGTCGGCCACCCAGTCGCGGGCCCGGCGCAGTAGAGCGTCGGTCCAGCCGCCCGTCGGCGCAGCCATCAGATCCGGCCCACGATGTGGGCGATCAGCGCCCCCATCCGGTCGGCCGAGCGGGCCGCCACCTCGAGGACGTCGTGGTGGTCGAGGTGCTCGTGGCCGAGACCGGCGGCCAGGTTGGTCACGAGCGACATGGCCAGCACCTCCGCACCGGCGTGCACGGCGGCGATGGTCTCCTGCACCGTGGACATCCCCACGAGGTGGGCGCCGAGGGTGGCGGCCATGCGCACCTCGGCGGGCGTCTCGTAGGTGGGCCCGAGGAACCCGGCGTAGACCGCCTCCTCGAGGTCGGGCTCCACCTCGTGGGCCAGGGCGCGCAGGCGCGCCGAGTAGGCGTCGGTCATGTCGGGGAACCGGGGGCCGAGACGGTCGTCGTTGGGGCCGAGCAGCGGGGTGCGCCCGGTGAGGTTCACGTGGTCGGCGATGAGCACGGGCTGACCGGGCGCCATGCCCGGCCGCAGGCCGCCGGCGGCGTTGGTGAGGACCACCACCGAGCACCCGGCGCGCACCGCGGTGCGCACGGCGTGGGCCACCACGTTGGGGTGGTGGCCCTCGTAGAGGTGGACCCGGCCCATGAACGCCAGCACGTGGCGGTCGCCGGACCGGATGGAGCGCACGGTGCTGCCGTGGCCCTGGACCGCGGCCGCCGGGAACCCGCCGAGGTCCACCATCGGCACCTCGGCCACCACCTCGCCCAACCGGTCGGCCGCCGGCTTCCAGCCCGAGCCCAGCACGAGGGCCACGTCGTGGCGATCGACGCCGGTGGCGGCGGCGACGGCGGCGGCCGACGCCTCGGCCGCCTCGAAGGGGTGGTCGACGGGGTCCGGGCTGGTCACGCCTGGCAGTCTGCCCCGTCGGGCGCCCTAGTGTTCCCCCCTTGTGAGCACTCCCACGGGCCCCGCCGACCACCAGACCGATGCCGCGTTCGACGTGGTGGGCATCGGCAACGCCCTCGTCGACGTGCTCGGCACCGAGGACGACGCCTTCCTCGAGCGCCTCGGCATGGTGAAGGGGTCGATGACGCTCATCGACACCGACCGGGCCGAGGAGATCTACGCCGCCCTGGGCGAGAAGACCGAGGCGTCAGGCGGATCGGCCGCCAACACCCTGTCGGGCGTGGCCAGCTTCGGTGGGCGCGCCGCCTACATCGGGCGGGTCAAGGACGACGGGCTGGGCACGTCGTTCGCCCACGACCTCAACTCGCTCGGCGTGCACTTCAGCGCGGCCAAGGCCACCGACGGCGACCCCACCGGTCGCTGCATGATCGTGGTGACGCCCGACGGCGAGCGCACCCTCAACACCTACCTCGGCGCCTCGGCCACGCTCTGCCCGAGCGACCTCGACCTCGACCTCATCCGCTCGGGCAGCATCACGTTCCTCGAGGGCTACCTGTTCGACCGGCCCGAGGCCAAGGAGGCGTTCCGCCTCGCCGCCGACACCGCCCACGCGGCGGGCCGCAAGGTTGCGCTCACCTTGTCTGACTCGTTCTGCGTCGACCGCCACCGAGACGACTTCCTCGAGCTCGTGGCCGGCGGGGTCGACATCCTCTTCGCCAACGAGGAGGAGATCACCAAGCTCTACGAGGTCGACACCTTCGACGAGGGCGTGGCGCTCGTGCGCGGGCACTGCGAGATCGCCGCGGTCACCAAGGGCAAGGACGGCTCGGTGGTGGTCACCGCCGACGACCAGGTGCCGGTGGCAGCCCACCAGGTGCCCAAGCTGGTCGACACCACCGGCGCCGGCGACCTCTACGCCGCCGGCTTCCTCTTCGGCCTCACCGCCGGCCGTTCCCTGGCCGACTGCGGCCGCCTCGGGTCGATCGCCGCCGCCGCCGTGATCGGCCACATCGGCCCCCGCCCGGGCCTGTCGCTGGCCCAGATGCTGTACCTGGCCGACTGACCACCGCCGGTAGGGTCGATCCATGACCCGAGGCCCCCTCAACCCCGCTCGCGCCGCCCTCGTCGGCGTGGCCGCCGCCGTGCTCGCCCTGGCCGCCTGCAGCTCCGACGGCAGCGACGGCGCCACCACCACGTCGTCGACGGCCACGTCCACCACCTCGGCGCGCTCCACCACCACCGCGGCCGACGACACGAGCACCACCGCCCCGGGATCCACCACCACGGGCGGGGGCGGCACCACGGTGCCCACCACCAGCCCCGACGGGGAGACCACCCCAGGCCTGGGCACGCTGCCCGAGGGGCCCCACTACGGCTACTTCACCGGGGTGTCCGACGGCATGGTGGAGGGGGACCCCGTGCAGGTGGTGGCCTTCGATCCCGTGGAGCTGCTCACCGGCCAGGACGCCGTGGACGCCGCGATCGCCCACGGCGACGCCGAGCCCGGCGCCACGTCCATCGACAACGACTACTACATCGTCAACGACGACACGTCGCTGCTCCTCCTGCCGGTGATCCCCGAGGGTGTGGTGTCGGTGATCCGGGAGGGCTCGTCGGAGCCGCAGCCGGGCTCGATCGACGAGGCCGTGACCCTCCCCACCCTCTACAAGGTTGAGATCGTGGCGCCACGGGGCATCAGCCTCATCACCGCCACCGAAGGTGTCTACCTGCCGTGACCCAGCCCTCCCCCCACCGCCTCCCCACCACCGTCACCCCCTCGCACTACGACCTCGAGCTCGCCCCCGACCTCGACGCCGCCACGTTCACCGGCAACGAGGTGGTGGACGTCACCGTGCACGAGGCCACCGACGTGGTGGTCCTGCACGCGCTCGACCTCGACATCGCCGAGGCCTGGTTCGAGCAGGGCGGTCGGCGACTCACCGCCACCGCCACCCTCGACCACGAGGCCGAGACGGCCACGCTCACGCTCGACGGCACGCTCGACCCCGGCGCCGCCACGTTCCACGCCCGCTTCCACGGCGTGCTCAACGACCTGCTGGTGGGCTTCTACCGCTCCACCTTCACCGCAGAAGACGGCTCGGTGCGCACGATCGCCTGCACCCAGTTCGAGTCCACCCACGCCCGGCGGGCGTTCCCGTGCTGGGACGAGCCGGCCCACAAGGCGTCGTTCGCCATCTCGCTCGACGTGCCCGCCGACCTCCTGGCCGTGTCCAACGCCGCCGAGGTGGCCCGCGAGCCGCTGGCCGACGGCCGGGTCCGGGTCCGCTTCGCCCCCACCATGGTGATGTCCACCTACCTCGTGGCGTTCGTGGTGGGCCCGCTCGAGGCCACCGAGCCGGTCGACGTGGGCGGCGTGCCGCTGCGGGTGATCGTGCCCGAGGGCAAGCTCGACCTCACCGCCTTCGCCCTCGAGGTGGGCGCGTTCTCCCTGCGGTTCCTGGCCGACTGGTACGCGATCGCCTACCCCGGCGACAAGCTCGACCTCGTGGCCGTGCCCGACTTCTCCTTCGGTGCCATGGAGAACCTCGGGTGCGTCACCTTCCGCGAGACGTTGCTGCTGGTGGACGAGGCGCACGCCACCCAGGCCGAGCTCCAGAACATCGCCGACGTGGTGGCCCACGAGATCGCCCACATGTGGTTCGGCGACCTCGTCACCATGGGCTGGTGGAACGGCATCTGGCTGAACGAGGCCTTCGCCACGTTCATGGAGATGCTCACCACCGACGCGTTCCGGCCCGAGTGGCAGCGCTGGACGGCGTTCGGCCTGGCCCGCTCCGCGGCGTTCGACACCGACTCGCTCTCCACCACCCGGCCCATCGAATACGAGGTGGTCACCGCCGCCGACGCCGAGGGCATGTTCGACGTGCTCACCTACGAGAAGGGCGCGTCGGTGGTGCGGATGCTCCAGCAGTACCTGGGCGAGGACCGCTTCCAGGCCGGCATCCGCCTCTATCTCGCCCGCCACGCCCACGGGAACACCGAGACGACCGACCTGTGGGACGCGATCGAGGAGGCCACCGGCGAGCCGGTGCGCCAGATCATGGATTCGTGGATCTTCCGGCCCGGCCACCCGGTGGTCAGCGTCACCGCCGCCGACGGCGTTGTCGCCCTGCGCCAGGACCGCTTCTCGTTCGCGCCCGATCCCGCCGCCGGCGTGGAGCGCCCGGTGGACGAGCCCCGCTCGGTGCCGGTGGTGCTGCGCCTCGGCCGGCCCGACGGCGCCGAGGTGCACCGCGTGCTGCTCGACGGGCCCGAGGCGACCCTCCCCGTGGACGCCGCCCCCGCCTGGATCGTCGGCAACCACGAGGGCAACGGGTTCTACCGGGTGACCCTCGGCGACGAGGAGCTCGCCGCCGTGGGCGGGCGGGCCCTGGCCGAGCTGTCGCCGCTCGAGCGCTACGGGTTGGTGGAGGACGAGTGGGCGCAGGTGCTGGCCGGCGGCAGCTCGGTCGGACGCGTCCTCGGCCTCCTGCGCAACCTGGCGGCCGAGACCGACCTCTCGGTGTGGCAGCGGATCATCGGCGTGCTGGGCGCGCTCGACCGCGTGGTCGCGCCCGACCAGCGAGACGACCTCGCCACCTGGATCCGCGCCCTGCTCGGCCCGGCGCTGCGGACGCTGGGCCCCACGCCGGCCCCCGGCGAGGCCGAGCGCACCACGGCCCTGCGCGCCGCCCTCACCGAGGCCCTGGCCCGCCTGGGCCACGACCGCGAGCAGCTCGACCTCGCCGCTGCCCACTTCACCGAGCTGGGCGCCCATCCCCACGCCGTCGACGCCGACCTCGCCGACGCCGTGGTGCGGGTGGTGGCGGCATCGGCCACCGACGACACCTGGGAGGAGCTGCGCCGTCGCGGCGCCGCCGCCCGCACGCCCCAGGACCGGCTCCGCCACCAGGGCGCGCTGGCCGACACCGACCAGGTGCACCTGGTGGAGCGGTTCTGCGCCCTGGTCCTCACCGACGAGGTCCGCACGCAGGACGGGTTGTTCCTCCTGCGGCGGGCGCTCGGCAACCGCCACGCCGTCGGCGAGGTCTGGCGGTTCGTCACCGACAACTGGGACCAGCTCGGCACCCGGTTCCCGTCGGCCTCCCTCCCCCGCCTCCTCGAGGGCATCCGCAGCGTGACCCAGCGCGAGCTGGCCTCCTCCGTGGCCGCCTTCCTGGCCGACCACCCGGTGCCCCAGGGCGCCACCGTGGTCCGCCAGCACCAGGAGCGCATGTGGGTGTCGGTGGCCCTGGCCGAGCGGGTGCCGCCCGAGCTGGCCCGCGCCCTGGCGTGACCGCCGGCGCCCGCCGCCCGCCCGTGGTGGCCGTGTTCGCGGTGGAGGACACCACCGTGCAGCTGCAGTGGCGCCACCTCCGACCCGGATCGCTGCGGCTGCGGGTCGGCGTCGAGGGCGCGCGAGCGCCGGGTCGGGAGCAGACGATCGAGGTGGTCGACCCGGCGGGCACGGTCGTCCTCCACGACCTGGAGGCCGGTCGCCGCCACGTGGTCGAGGTCGACGGCGACGCCCTCGGCCCCCGCTCGGCACCGGTGCACCTCGAGGCCACCACCCTGCGCCCGCCGCCGGGCGCCGAGCTGTGCCGGCTGGCCACGGTGAGCGACCTCCACCTGGGCACCACGGTCTTCGGCCACCGCGGCACGATCAAGGAGCACCCGAAGCCCGAGGTCCCCCACCCCACGCGCTGCGCCGAGGCCGCCATCGCCGAGGCTCACCGCTGGGGCGCCCAGCACCTGGTGGTCAAGGGCGACATCACCAACTACGCCAAGCCCGACGAGTGGCGCACCTACGCCGCCCTGGTGGGCTCGGCGCCGATGCCGGTCGACGGCCTCGTGGGCAACCACGACCGGGCCCGGGAGCCCCGCGGGCGCGGCTCGGTGGCCCCAGAGGAGGCGGCGCGGCTGTTCGGCCTGTCGCTCGCCTTCCCCCTGCTGGTGCGCGACCTTCCGGGCGCCCGCGTGGTGATGGCCGACACCACGATCGCCGGACGCAACCAGGGCCAGCTGGCCGGGGTGGTCGACGACCTGCTCGACGCCGTGGCCGACGCCGACCCCGAGGTGGCGGTGCTCGTGGCCATCCACCACCAGCTCCAGCCGTGGCACGTGCCCGAGGGCGTCCCGTCGGGGATCCCGCGCGGCGAGAGCCTGGCGTTCCTCGAGCACCTGGCCCGCGCCCACGGGCGGGTCTTCGTCACCAGCGGGCACACCCACCGCCACCGCCGTTGGTCCCACGCCGGCATCACCACCACGCAGGTGGGCGCCACCAAGGACTACCCCGGCGTCTGGGGCGGCTACGCCGTGCACGAGGGCGGCCTGCGCCAGCTCGTGCGGCGCATCGGCCGGCCCGACTGCGTCCGCTGGACCGAGCACACCCGGCGGGCGGCGGTCGGGGCCTGGCGCTACGTCGCCCCGGGCTCGCTCGACAGCCGGTGCTTCACGCTCGACTGGGCCGAGGGCTCGTGAGCGATCGGCCGGGCCGGGAGGCCGATCGCACCACGTGGGACTTCCAGCCGCCCCGGCGCAACCCGCTGCTCGTGCAGCTGGGCGACGTGGCGCTCTCACCCACCCCCGAGACCTGGGTGGTGCAGGCCCGGCGGCTCATCCCCTTCGCGCTGCTGTGGCTGGTGGCGATCTGCCTCCCGGTGGTGCTGCCCGGCTCGGTGGCCCGCCCCGGCTGGCTGGCCGCCAGCGGGTTGCTCGCCCTCGTCACCGGCCTCGGGGTGCTCTTCACGCCCCAGACCGGCGGGTACCGGGAGTGGCGCATCGTCCCGGTGATCACGGTGTGCCTGGCCGTGGTGATGCTCACCTACGGCAGCGGCAGCACCAGCCGGGGCTACGGCCAGGTGCTCGTGCTGCTCCCGGTGATCTGGCAGGGTGTCTACGGCCGCCGGCGGGACACGGTGGCGGCGGTGGTGGTGGCCGGCCTGGCCCTCGTGGCGCCCATGGTGGTGTTCGAGGGCTACCCGGTGGAGGTGGAGCTCCCGCGCGTGGTGGTGCTGGTGCTCGTGTGCGCCGTGGTGGGGGCCGTCCTGCAGTCGCTCATGCGCTCGCTGCGCGCCAACGACCAGGTCCTGATCCACCTCTCGCGCGTGGTGCGCGACCTGTACGCCGCCGACGATCCCCGCACGATGCTGTGCGAGGTGGTCGCCTCCCTGGCCGGGGCGCCCGCCGCCGTCCTCGCCGAGGAGCGCGACGGCGAGCTGGTGGTCACCGCCGCGGTGGGCTACGACCGGCCCGCAGGCGGCGCCCGGCTCACCCTCGAGCGGGTGGGCGCTCGGGGCCGGGCGCTCGACACCGGCACGATCGCGTTCGAGCCCGAGGTGGCCCCCGACCGGCTCCTGACCGGATCCCGGCTCCACGTCCCCATCGCCACCCACGACGCTCGCAGCGCCCTCGTCACCGCGGTGTGGCCCACCGTGCAGCCCGAGCTGCCGTCGATCGTCCTCGGCGCCCTCGCCCTGGTGGGGGCCGACGCCGGGGTGGCCCTCGAGCGCATCGACCTCGTGGCCCGGCTGGCCGAGCAGGCCCGGCGCGATGGCCTGACCGGGCTGCCGAACCGGCGGGAGTGGGACGAGGTGCTGGCGCGCGAGATCGCCCGGGCACAGCGCTCGGGCCGGCCCCTGGCGCTCGCCGTGCTCGACCTCGACCGGTTCAAGGACTTCAACGACCGCCACGGCCACCTCGCCGGCGACGACCTCCTCCGAGCGGCGGCCCAGGCCTGGCGGGCCAGCCTGCGCGCCCCCGACGTGATCGCCCGGTGGGGCGGCGAGGAGTTCGCCGTGCTGTTCCCCGACTCCACCGCCGAGGAGGCCGTGCTGGTGCTGCGGCGCCTCCGCATGGTGACCCCCGACGGCCAGTCGTTCTCGGCGGGGGTCGTCCAGTGGGAGCCGGGCGAGGAGCCCGAAGCGCTCGTGGCGGCGGCCGACGCCCTCATGTACGAGGCGAAGGCCCAGGGCCGGGACCACGTCCGCCACCGGCCGGCCGCCGGCTGAGCCCCGCTCCCCTCAGGTCCCTCCGCCGAGGTCGAACCGGAGCGTGCCGCGCGCGTCGACCACCGTGGCGGTCACCTTCCGCCGGCTGGTGCCGTCGTCGGCCGAGCAGGAGATCGAGTCGTCGACCGCCACCACCACGGCCACGTCGGTCCCGCAGTCGACGGTGAAGGAGCGGGCGTACTCGGCCACCAGGGCGTCGTGGAGCTGGCGTCCCACCGCGGCGGGGTCCAGCACGGCGTCCACGAGGTCGACGAGCAGCTCGTCGTCGGGGCGTTGGGTCACCTGCACCTTCGCCGTGCCGGCGTCGTCCACCAGCACCACCTGGCAGGTGATGGTGGTGGCCGCGGCGCGCTCGATCGGCGATGGGCACCGCACCTCGTCGACCCGGACCGGCAGGCGGGGCCCCAGGGTCCGCGCCACCGCGGCCTCGGTGGCGCCGGTGTCGAGGGCGTCGGACGGCTCGGTGCACGCACCGGCCACCACGGCCACCACGAGGGCGGCCGCTGCGAGCAGCGATCGGGACCGTGCCGCCGCCGGTCCCATCAGCCCGTGACCAACCAGGCCACCAGGCCGGCCTGGCCGAGGTGGTAGGTGACCATCACCGCCAGCGGGCCCCATCGGAGCGGGGCGAGGAACCGGTTCCACGCCAGCGTGGCGTCGGAGGCGTAGAAGAGCGAGGCGCCCACGATCGCCCACGGCGCCTCGGTGCCGAACGCGCTCACCACCATGGCCGAGATCACGGTCAGGTAGGCGATCACCGGCCCCACCAGCTCACGGTGGTCGCCGGCGGCGACCCCGGCCACCACCCGACGGCCCACCACGGCGATGCCCAGCCCGACCACCACGAGGCCGGCCACGGTCCCCGCCACCGACGTGGGCGCCGACTGCAGGCCCACCACGTAGGCGATGTGCCCCACCAGGAACGAGCCGAGGCCGGCCACGA
>JAHBSN010000145.1 GCA_019639095.1 Actinomycetota bacterium | reverse complement strand
CAGAGGTCGTACTCGAGCTGGTGCCAGCCGGTGACGTCGGGGCTCTCGGTGTCGGCCACCCCCTCCTCGGCTCGGGAGTCGACCGCGCCGTCGATGTCGGAGATCAGGGCGGCGATGGGCTCGATGCGCTCCCAGGACTGGCGGGAGCGGGGGTAGGCGTCCTTGGCGGCCTCGATGTCGCCGGCGCGCACGGCGTCGGTGAACACCTTGGCGTCGTCGACGAGCGCGTTGACCTGCTCCTCCACGTACTGCTGGTAGCCGTCGACCGCCTCGTTCACCAGGGGGTCGTCGGACGTGCCGGCCACCTCGTCGGCGGTGATGCCGCTGCCGCAGTCGGGCGACGCGCCGCCGGCGGCGGAGGAGCCGCCCGAGGCCGACGAGCCCCCCGCCGCGGAGGACCCGCTCGTGCAGTCGTCCCGGGTGCTCGCCCCGTCGTCCTTGGCGCAGCCCCCCACCAGGAGGCCGGCGGCCACGAGGGCGACGGCGAGACGACGGGTGGTGGGGTGGAACATGCGTAGGCCTCCGTACAGCGGTCTGTTCGGGTTGCCTAACACTCTGGCGACGGCAGCGTCAACCTCCGGTCACAAGCACCGTGTCCACGGCGCCGCCGTCGTCGGGCTCGCCCCGGCGCCGACGACGGTCGTCGGCGAGGGCCAGCACCCAGGCCCCGGCCAGCAGGCCGGCGCCCAGGACCCTGGCCGGCCGGTCGCCCCAGCGCACGTACCAGGTCTCGCCGGTGCGGAGGGCGACGTCGCGCCGCACCCGCACGGCCCGCTCGCGGGTGCCGGTGCGCTGGTGGACGGTGCCGTCGGGCTCCACGAAGGCGCTGAAGCCGGTGGGCGCCACCTGCACGAGCCAGCGGCCGGTCTCGATGGCCCGCAGGCGGGACGAGGCGATCTGCTGGGTCTGCACGAGGGTGCCGGTGTAGGTGGAGCCGTTGGTCGGGTTGTAGACCAGCTCGCCGCCGGCGCGCACCCCCGAGCGGGCGCGGTGGCCGAAGAAGACCTCCCACGAGATCACCACCGCGAGCGGCGCCGCGGCGGTGTGCATCAGCCCGGACTGGTGGGACACGGTGGCGTCGCGGCGGGCCAGGGTGTCGGGGGCCACCTTCTCGATCCAGTGGCGGAACGGCACCCACTCGCCGAAGGGCACCCGCTGCACCTTCACGTACCGGTCGCCCCAGTTGCCCTCCGCGTCGAGGGCCTGCTGCGAGTTGCGGAAGTGCTCGTCGTCCACGCCCTCCACGGTGCCCACGAGCAGCGGCGCGGCGAGCCGGCGGGCCAGGCGCTGGAGCTCCACGCCCTCCTTGGCGTCCTGCACGTCGAAGTCGGTGTCCACCACGTTCTCGGGCCACAGGACCAGGTCCATGCCGTCGGGCACCTCGGCGCTGGCGTCGAGGTGGCGCTCGAACACCTTGCGGCGGTCGGTGTTGATGGCGCGCGTGCCCTGCTCGCCGCCGCCCTGCACGAAGGCGATGTCGACGGTGCGCCCGGTGTCCTCGCCGTGGGGGGCCACCGCCGCCACCACCACCAGTGCCACCACGGCCACGCCGGCGGCGGCCGCCACCCGGACCTGGTGCGAGAGCGCGGCGGAGATGGCCAGGCCCACCAGGACCGTGGCCGCGGCGATCAGCAGCACGCCGCCCACCCGGGCGATCCCGGCGAGGGGACCGGCCACCTGGCCCACGGCCAGCAGCGACAGGGGCACCCCGCCGAAGGGCCACGCCATGCGCAGGCCCTCGCACAGCACCCACGCGCCCACCAGCCCGGGGCGCCGCCCGGCCCCTGGGGGCACGGCGCTCAGGAACAGCCCGGTGAGGCCGGCGAAGGCGAGGGTGGCCACCACGTACCCCGGCGGGGTGAGCTGGGTGATCCACGAGATGGTGGGAGCGAACAGGGCCAGGCCGGCCACCGCGCCCCGGCTCAGGCGCCGACGCCACGGCGCGTCGGCCAGCAACCGGTCGAGCAGGACCACGGCGCCGAACGCCAGCGGCCAGAACCCCCAGGGCGGGAGCGAGCCGGCCAGCAGCAGGCCGGCGGCGGTGGCCTGCACCAGCGGACGTCGGACGAACCGCCGGAGGCCGGCCACCGCCAGCGCCTCCTCCGACGGCGGCATCGCATCGTCGGGCTCGACGGTCTCGTCGGCGAGGGCGGTGGGCTCGGACATCAGCGGGAGAGTCTGGCCGACCGCGCCCGGACCCCCGCGGTCGGGGTCAGGAGACCGACCGGCGCGTCGGCCAGGAGGCGCCCAGCGAGGCCGCGGCGCGCTCGGCGCTGTCGATGCACGCCGGGATGCCCACGCCGCGCTGGCCCATCCCCGCGAAGCGCACCGGGAGCGGGGCCAGCTCCGCGTCGACGGCGTCCATGCGCGCCAGGTGACCCGGCTCGTACTGCGGGAACGAGTCGAACCAGCGGTTGATGCGCACGGCGGTGGGGGCGCCGCTCAGGCCCACCACGCGATCGACGTCGACGAGCATCCGCTCCACCAGGTCCGCGTCGTCGAGGTCGAGGTGCCGGTCGTCGCCCAGGCGGCCGGCCGACACGCGGAGGATGGCGTCGTCGCGCTCGGGGTCTCGCAGCTGGGCCCACTTGTTCGACGCGAACGAGATGGCCGACAGGAAGGTGCCCTGGTCCCGGGGGATGAGGCAGCCGCTGGAGCCGGGGTCGGTGGCGCCCAGCACCCCCGGTTCGAACGCCAGCGCCACCATCGAGGCGGAGGTGTGGACGAGGGCGCCGATCGTGCGCCCGGCCTCGGGCGCCACCTGGGCGAGCAGCGGTCCGGCCACGTGCGCCGGACAGGCCACCACCACGGCGTCGGCGTCGAGCACCGTGCCGTCGTCGAGGCCGACCAGCACGCCCGTGGCCGGCCGGGTGGCGTCGGCACCGGTGAGCTCCAGGCCCACCACGGATCGGCCCACCCGCAGGTCGGCGGCGGGCAGCAGCGCGAGCAGGGCGTCGACGAGGCGCGCCATGCCGCCGAGAGGCGTGGCGAAGATGGGCGCGTCGGGGGCGGCGGTGGCGGCGGCGCGCTGGGCCCGGCACGACCGGATGATGCTCGGGTCGCCGGACCGGGCGGCGGCATCGAGCTGGGGCACCACCGCGGCGAGGCTGAGCGTGGCCGTGTCGCCGGCGTTGATGCCGCCGAGGAGCGGATCGATCAGGTGGTCCACGACCTCGTCGCCCATCCGGCGGCGCAGGTAGGGGCCGATGGCCACGTCGCCCCCCGCCACCGCGGGGTCGGTCGGATCGGCCGGTCGGTCGAGGTCCTCGGCCACCCGCGCCAACCCCGCCGGGGAGAGGATGCCGCTTCGCTCCAGGGCATCGAGGTCGGTGGGGACGCCCAGCAGGTGGCCCTCGGGCAGCCGGTGGCGGCGGCCGTCGAGGAACACCTCGGCCGCCCTCGCCGCCGGCGACACGAGCTCGCCGTCGAGGTCGAGGTCGTGGCAGAGGGCCAGGGCCTGCGGCACGCGCAGCAGGAAGTTGTCGGCGGACTCGTCGACCGCCCGCCCCGCGAACATCGAGGTCTGGACCTTGCCGCCGAGCTTGTGCGGCTCCACCACCGTGACCGCCGCCCCGGCCTGGGTGAAGCGGTAGGCGGCGGTGAGGCCGGTGATGCCGCCGCCGACGATCACCACGTGGTCGGGTCGGTCCGTCATGTCGGTGCCTCCTCCAGGACGCGGTCGGCCAGCGCGGCGAACACCGCGGCGTCGTCGTTCAGGACCCGGGTGCGGGCGAAGGCGAGGCCCACCTCGTCGGCCACGGCCTGCGCCTCGATGTCGAGGTCGTAGGCCACCTCGAGGTGGTCGGCCACGAAGCCCTGCGGGCACACGAGGATGGCGTCGGCCCGACCGGTCTCGGCGAGGTCCCGGATCACCTCGAGGATGTCCGGCCCTCGCCAGGGCTCGGGGGTGGCGCCGGCGCTCTGCCACGCCATCGACCATCCGGCCCAGCGGTCAAGGCCGGCCGCCTCGGCCACCGCGGAGGCCGACGCCCACAGCTGGTCGGGGTACGGGTCGCCGGCCAGCACCCGTTCGGGAAGGCTGTGGGCGGTGAAGACCACCTTGGTGCGCTCGGGCAGCGGGGCGAGCCCGTCGGCCACCGCCTGCTTGAGGAACGACCGGTAGGCGGGCAGGTCGTGCCACTGGAGGATCGGGGTGGTGGCCACGCCGGTGCCCTCGAGGGCCTCGGCCACCCGCTCCTGGTACTGGCCCACGCTGAACGCCGAGTAGTGCGGGGCGAGCACCAGGCCCACCACGTGCGACACGCCCCGGGCCACCAGGTCGGCCACGCCGTCCTCGATGAAGGGCGCGGCGTGCTTCTGGCCCAGGGCCACCTCGAACCGGCCGGGTGCTCGCTCCTCGAGGGCGCCGGTCAGGCGAGCCACCTGGTCGGCGGTGCGGGCGGCGAGGGTGGACGTGCCGCCGAGGGCGTCGTAGCGGCGCCGCAGGTCGGCCAGCTGCTCGGGCGTGGGCGGCCGCCCCCGGCGGATGTGGGTGTAGTACGGCTCGACGTCGTCGGGCGTGGCGGGCGTGCCGTAGGCCATGACCACCACGCCCACGGTGCCGGTGGTCGGCCCGCTCATCGGACGGTGCCCTCGGCGTGCACCAGCTCCACGATGCGCTCGAGCACGTCGGGGTCGGTCTCGGGCAGCACGCCGTGGCCGAGGTTGAAGATGTGGCCACGGTGGCCGCCGGCCCGACGCAGCACGTCGCGAGCCCGGTCGAGGGCCACCTCCGCGCCGGCCAGCACGGCCACCGGGTCGAGGTTGCCCTGGAGGGCCACGGCGTCGCCGAGGCGAGCCCGGGCGTCGTCGAGGTCGACCCGCCAGTCCACCCCCACCACGTCGGCCCCCGCCTCGTGCATGAGCGGGAGCAGCTCGCCGGTGGACACACCGAAGTGGATGCGGGGCACGCCCGTGGAGGCGATGCCCTCGAGCACCTTCTGCGAGGCCGGGAGCACGTAGCGCCGGTAGTCGCTGGGGGAGAGGGCGCCGGCCCACGAGTCGAAGAGCTGCACCGCCGATGCGCCGTTGGCCACCTGGCTCTGCAGCGAGGCGAGGGCGAGGTCGGCGAGGCGGTCGAGCAGCGCCGCCCACAGCTCGGGGTCGGTGTACATGAGCCGCTTGGTCTTCTCGTAGGTGCGGCTCGGGCGGCCCTCCACCAGGTACGACGCCACCGTGAACGGGGCGCCGGCGAAGCCGATCAGCGGCACGTCGCCGAGCTCGCGCACCAGGTTGCGCACGGTCTCGAGCACGTAGGGCGTGTCGGCCTCGGGGTCGAGCGGGCGGATGCGATCCAGGTCGGCCTTCGACGCGAACGGGCGCTCCACCACCGGGCCGACGCCGGGCGCCACGTCGACCCCGAAGCCGATGGCCTCGATGGGCGTGACGATGTCGGAGTAGAGGATGGCGGCGTCGGTGCCGTAGCGGCGCACCGGCTGGAGCGTGATCTCGGTGGCCAGGTCGGGCGTGCGGATCGCCTGCACGATCGACCCCGTGCCCCGGATGGCCCGGTACTCCGGCAGCGACCGCCCGGCCTGGCGCATGAACCACACCGGCACCCGATCGTGCGGCTCGCGCCGGCAGGCTCGCAGGAACGGGGCGTCGGCGCTGACCACGAGGCCACGCTACCGACGCACCCGTTCGGCCTCCCATTGCGGAGCCCGGTTCGTCGCGCTCCACCCGTGCGCGGGATGCACCTCATGGGAGCCATGGCGGTCGAACCCAGGAGGCTGGATCGGGAGGTCGGGGGCGAAGCCGTGCCCGAGGATGATCCGAGCCCGTCCACCCGCTGGGTCATGGCCCACCCCGTCCAGTGGGGCGTGCGTTCGGGCCTCGCCTCCTCCTTCGCAGCGATGGCCAGCTTCCGCCACTTCGGGCTCGCGGTCGCCAGCTCCGTCGTCTTCGGAGCGTTCAACGCCTGGATCTGGCGGCCCGGCGGGCTCGGCATCCGCTGGCGTCGACAGGTCCTCCTCCACGAGGGGCAGGAGCGACACCGTCGGCGTCACCGCCGTCGTCGTCGGCAGGCCAGGTGGTGGGCCTTGGCCAGCTCGTAGATCCAGGTGGCTCGCGAAGGGGTCGCCCACGGCCGACCGTGGGTGCGGATGCGGCGGTCGACCGGTCAGCCGTTGAAGGCCTTGGCCACCTCGTGGAGCCAGGTGGCCTCGGTCGGTGCGGTCTCGCCGTCGGAGGTGGCCACGGTGCGGCAGGCCTCGACGATCTGGGTGCGCACCTCGGGGGTGGTGATCCGCTGGCGAGCCGATCGCAGCAGCGCAGCCATCGACGGGTCGGCATCCCGTGCGTCACGAGCGGCGGCCACCGCGGCGCCGAGGCCCTGCGTGAAGGAGAACGTCTGGCTGTTCCAGCCTCGCTCCCGGCCGATCCGCTCGATCTCGTCGAACTCGCCCTCCCGCACGGTGCCGTCCACCAGCATCGTGGCGACGAGGACCTCCAGCACCGCCCGGTGCTCGTCGTCGTCGCCGGGACCGGGCTCCGGTGTCGCGTCGTCGACCAGGCCGAGGTAGCTGCGCAGGTGGTCGTAGGCGTCGGCGAAGCGCTTGGGCATCGTTTGCTCCTCGTGCGGTCCGGGGTCGGCCCATCCGATCGCCCGCCGCTCTGCCCATGATGCCGTCGCCCGTCGTGGTTGGATGCGGGGATGCGCCGATCGATCGACGACCACCCGTTCGACCCGCTGCTCGATCCCGTGGTGGCCGACGACCCGGACCTGACGCCGGTGTCCTGGGCAATCGCCATCAGCGACGACTACGACGACGCCGAGCCGCGGGTGGTGCTCACCGTCGACGAGCTCGGCAAGCCGGGCGAGGGGCTGGTGGCCCACCTGCTGCCCGCCGAGGCCCGGCGCCTGCGGGTGGCCATCCGGGACGCCCTTCGCGAGGTCGGCGAGGACGCCGGCACCTGACCGAATCGTCCGACTCCTCGGGCTTTGCGTCGAGTTCCGACCGCCAGGCGGCAGGAAGTCGACGGAAACCCGAGCGAATCGGACAGCCGTCGGCCGTCCAGGAAGACCCCGGGACCTGACCGAATCGTCCCGGTTCTGGATGACGCGGATCTGGCAGTAGGCTGGCGAATCCCCGAATTCGGGGTCGCACCCCTCCACCAGAGGACCAGCGCACGCACCGATGTCGATCCACCCCGATCTCGAGGCCGAGCAGGCCTACATCGATCACGCCTACGCCTGCCTGGACGAGGCGCGCTCCTCGGCCAACCGGCTCAAGGGCATGGTCGAGGTCGGCCAGGGCGGCACCGAGCAGGCCCGCTTCGAGCGCGAGGTCATCTTCGACACGGTGCTCACCCGCCTGAGCCAGCTCCACCTCGGCGACGCGTCGCTGCTGTTCGGGCGGATCGATCGGGAGCCCGACGACGGCGGCGAGACCTTCTACATCGGCCGCCTCGCCGTGTCCGACGACGGCCAGGACGTCGTGGTGGTCGACTGGCGGGCGCCGGTGGCCGAGCCCTTCTACCGGGCCACCGGTCGCCAGCCGATGGGCCTGGCCCGGCGTCGCCACTTCCACACCCGCGGCCGCCAGCTGCTCGGCATCGAGGACGAGCTCTTCGGCGAGCACGCGCTGGACCTCGGTGAGGGTGCCGGCCTCCAGGGCCAGGGGTCGCTGATCGCCGCGCTGGAGACGGCACGCTCGGGTCGGCTCGGCGACATCGTGGCCACCATCCAGGGCGAGCAGGACGAGATCATCCGCGCCGCGCTCCCCGGCGTGCTCGTGGTGCAGGGCGGCCCCGGCACCGGCAAGACCGTGGTGGCGCTGCACCGCGCCGCCTACCTGCTCTACACGCACCGCTTCCCGCTCGAGGACCAGGGCGTCCTGGTGGTCGGGCCCAACCGGCTGTTCCTCGCCTACATCGAGCAGGTCCTGCCGTCGCTCGGCGAGGCCGGCGTGCAGCTCGCCGTCCTGGCCGACCTCGTGGACGACGTCTCCATCCGCGGCCGCGACCGCGCCGCGGTGGCCCGCCTCAAGGGCCACCAGGTCATGGCCGACGTCGTCACCAAGGCCGTCCGCGACCGCAAGCGCCCGTTGCGCCGAGCCCTGCGGGTGGGCGTCGGGCTCCAGACCCTCACCCTGTCGGTGGCGCAGTCCGAGATGATCGTGCGCGACGCCCGCCGGCGGTACCGCACCCACAACGCCGGCCGGCGCTACGTCGAGCGCGAGGTGGCGTTCCACCTGGCCGAGTCCAGCCGTACCCCCATCGAGCCCGACGAGCTGTGGCGCCAGGTGCGTCGCCACCCCGACGTGGTGGAGGCGCTCGAGTGGATGTGGCCGGTGCTCACGCCGGCCCAGCTGCTCCACGACCTGTTCGGCTCGCGTGCCCTGCTGCGCCTCGCCGGCACCCGCGCCGGACTGTCCGACGATGACGTCGCCCGCCTCCACCGACCCCGGTCGGCATCGGTGCACGACGTGGTGTGGACCCACGACGACGTGCCGCTGCTCGATGAGGCTCGCGCCCTGCTCGGCCCCAAGCCGCGGGCCAAGAAGCGCGACGAGGACGAGATCCGGACCTACGGCCACATCGTGGTCGACGAGGCGCAGGATCTCTCGCCCATGCAGCTGCGCATGCTCACCCGACGCTCGCTCAACGGGTCGATGACCGTGGTGGGCGACATCGCCCAGTCCACCGGCGCGTGGGCCCACGCCGACTGGAACGAGATCCTCGCCCTGCTGCCCCAGAAGCGACCGGCGCGCCGCGAGGAGCTCACCGTCGGCTACCGGATCCCCGGGCCGAACATGGAGCTGGCGGCGCGGGTGCTCGCCGTGTCGGCGCCGGACCTCACGCCGCCTCGCTCGGTCCGCCAGGACGGACGGCCGCCCCGCCTGACCGCGGTGGCCGACGGCTCGGCCCTCGGGCCGGCGATCGCCCAGGCGGTCCGCAGCGAGATCGACGCGGTGGGCGCCGGCAACGTGGCCGTGATCTGTCCGGCCTCCCGCGTCGCCGAGGCATCGGACGCACTCACCGCCGTGGGCATCGACCACGGCGTGGCCATCGAGCAGGGCCTCAACCACCAGGTCACCGTGGTGCCGGTGGGCATCGTGAAGGGCCTGGAGCTCGACGCCACGGTCGTGGTGGACCCGGCCGGCATCCTCGAGGAGGAGGCCCAGGGCCTGCGCGCCCTCTACGTCGCCCTCACCCGGGCCACCAAGCTCCTCACCGTCGTGTACCCGGGCGAGCTCCCGCCGGTGCTCGCGCCCACCGTCGACCACCAGCCCCAGCCCGTGGGCTGACCGGAGCAGCGGGGCACGTGCGGGGCGGGACCCGGATCGTGGTGGTCGGTGCCGGGCCGGCCGGGCTTTGGTCGGCGTGGCGCGCCGCCATGGCCGGCCACGCCGTCACCGTGGTGGAGCGCGCGCCGCAGGTGGGCGGCATGGCGGCGAGCATCGAGGTGGGCGGGCTGCGGGTCGACCTCGGCAGCCACCGGCTCCACCCGTCGTCGCCGCCCGCGGTGCTGGCCGGGCTGTCCAGCCTGCTCGGGGCCGACCTCCAGACCCGACCGCGGCGGGGGCGCATCGAGCTGCACGGCCGGTGGCTGGCCTTCCCGCTGCGCACGGCCGACCTCCTGCGCAACACCCCGCCGCGCTTCGCCGCCGGCGCCGCGCTCGACGCCGCCACCGGGTCGTTCCGGCGCCCGCGCGACGACAGCTTCGCCGAGGTGGTGCGGGTCGGGCTCGGGCCCACCGTGGCCGAGGGGTTCTACGAGCCGTACGTGCGCAAGATCTGGGGCGAGTCGCCCCGGCGGCTCTCGGGCGAGCTGGCCCGCCGCCG
>JAHBSN010000144.1 GCA_019639095.1 Actinomycetota bacterium | reverse complement strand
GCACCTCCAGCACCGCTGTGATTCGACGCACCACCGCCGATCGGACTAGGGAGTAGCCCGTGGCCAAGACGATGCAGGGCTCCGGCAAGCCGAAGCTGTCGGACAAGATCTCCGAACTCACCGACTCCGTGCAGGGATCGCAGGCCTGGAACTCGATCTTCCGTCCGGGCTCGATCTTCCGGAAGGGCTACTCCGACAGCCCCCGGAACCGGTCCTACGTGATCATGAACTCGGTGCTGTACCACTTGCACCCGGTCAAGGTGAAGCGCCACGCGGTCAAGGTCAGCTACACGCTGTGCCTGGGCGGGCTGAGCTTCTTCCTGTTCATCATCCTGACGGTGACGGGCATCTTCCTGATGTTCTTCTACCGGCCCACCGCGGCGCAGGCCTGGAACGACATCTACACGCTGCAGACCTCGGTGACGTTCGGCCTGCTGGTGCGGAACATGCACCGCTGGTCGGCGCACCTGATGGTGCTGTCGGTGTTCCTGCACATGGCGCGGGTCTTCTACCACGGCGCCTACAAGCCGCCGCGGGAGTTCAACTGGGTGATCGGCATCGTGCTGCTGCTCCTCACGCTGCTGCTCTCGTTCACCGGCTACCTGCTGCCCTGGGACCAGCTGGCCCTCTGGGCGGTCACGGTGGGCACCAACATGATGGGCTACACGCCGGTGTTCGGGAACCAGGTGCGCTTCGTGCTACTGGGCGGCTCGGAGATCGGCACCGACACCCTGTTGCGGTGGTACGTGCTGCACGTCCTGATGCTGCCGTTCGTCATCGTGATCTTCATGGCTATCCACTTCTGGCGTGTCCGCAAGGACGGCGGCATCAGCGGGCCCCTGTAGGAGCGTGGAGGAACCGGTATGACTGAGATCCCAGAGCACCTCCGCAAGCGGGCCGAGGAGGCCCGGGCCAAGGCGGCCGCCGCCAAGGCCGAGCCCGCCGACGCCCCCGCGGCCGACGCCGCGCCCAGCGAGGCCGAGAGCAAGATCCCCGCCCACCTGCTCGAGCGGGCCAAGGCCGCCCGGTCCAAGGCCGCCGGCGGCGCCGCCGCCGAGGCCGGCGAGGCCGTGGCCCCTGCGCCGGCGGCCGGTGGCAGCGCCGTGGCCACCGCCACCCTGCCCACCGCGGCCGGTCCCGGCGGGCACACCCAGCGCCTCCTCACCGTGGTCAAGTCCGGGTCCATCCAGGACGTCAAGGCCAGCCCCCAGGACAAGGTGCACGTGTGGCCGCACCTGCTCTCCATCGAGTTCGTGGCCGCCCTGCTCTGCACCGGCTTCGTCCTGATCTTCTCGATCTTCGTGAACGCGCCGCTCCTCGAGCTGGCCGACATCAACCGCACGCCCAACCCGTCGAAGGCACCGTGGTACTTCCTGGGCCTCCAGGAGATGCTCTCGATGTGGCACCCGATGGTGGCCGGCGTGCTGCTCCCGGGCATCGGCCTCGCCGGCCTCGCCCTCTCTCCGTACATCGATCGCAACCCGTCCAACAAGCCCGAGGACCGGAAGTTCGCGATCTCGCTGTTCACCATCTTCGTGATGTCGTGCGCAGTGCTCACCATCATCGGCTCGTTCTTCCGAGGCCCCGGCCAGCTGTTCGTGTTCCCGTGGGCTGCGGGCCTCTTCTTCGAGCTGTGAGGAAAGGCAGCCAGACATGATCGTCGTCATCGCCGTCCTGGTGCTCGTGGCCCTCGCCGCGCTCCTGATCATCTCCGCCCTCGGACGTCGCCAGGCCGAGACCGTGGGCCACCTGTCTCGCGAGACGCGCCAGCGCGACCGGCGCTCCCGCAAGGCCGCCGCGCTCGAGGCCCAGTCCGGCCGAGACGTGGAGGCGGCCGCCGTGCTCGCCCGTCGCGGCGGCGACCTCGTGCCCGTCACCGAGCCAGCCCCGCCCGTGCCCTTCGTCGCCCCCGACGACGAGGAGATCGGCGTCTACCGGCGCCAGTTCCTGAACCGCTCCATCATCGGCGGCTTCATCCTCGGCATCAGCGCCTTCGGCGCCGGCGTCCTCGCCTACCTCTGGCCCAACAGCTCGGGCGGCTTCGGCTCGAAGATCAGCGTGGGGAAGATCTCCGACATCGAGACCAAGATCGCCGACGGGGGCGGGTTCGCCTACTACCCCGAGGGCCGCATGTGGATCACGGCCTACCCGGCCAACGCCCTGGAGAAGGCCCGCAAGGTCTACAGCGCCGCCGAGCTCACCGGCATGGAGGCCGGCGTGCTCGCCCTGTACCAGAAGTGCGTGCACCTCGGCTGCCGCGTGCCCGCCTGCGCCACCTCCAAGTGGTTCGAGTGCGGCTGCCACGGCTCGCAGTACAACCAGGCCGGTGAGAAGAAGGCCGGCCCGGCACCCCGTGGCCTGGACCGCTTCGCCATGGAGGTCAGCAACGGCGCCCTCACCGTCAACACGGGCCTGATCATCCAGGGTCCGCCCATCGGAACCAACACCACCGGCCAAGAGGCCGAAGGTCCCCACTGCGTCTCAGGTGGTCACCACTGATGCTGCTCGCCCTCACCACCCAGACCTCGATCGGCATCGTCCTGCTGGTCATCGCCTTCGCGGTGGCGATCGTCTACGGCCTGGTCAACCTGCGCCAGGGTCGCGCCGAGGTCGGCTCGGAGATCGAGCTCGCCCCCAACCGCCGGCCCTACCTGTCCGACTCCGAGCTGGAGGGCCGCAAGCTCGACCGCACGCTGTCGCTCGGGCTGCTCGGCCTGTTCGTGATCGGCATCGGCCTGCCCCTGTACTGGCTGCAGGAGCCGAGCCGGCAGTCGAACGAGAAGGGCAACATCCAGCGCAAGTTCATCGAGCGCGGCGAGCAGGCGTTCGCCCCCACCGCGGACGGCGGCTTCAACTGCGCCTTCTGCCACGGCACCGGTGGCATCGGCGGCGTCACGCCCTACACCATCACCGACGCCGAGGGTCGCTTCGTGAAGGAGGTGCAGTGGCAGGGCCCGGCCCTCAACACCGTCCTGCTGCGCTACACCCGCGACGAGGTCCGCTACGTGCTCGAGTACGGCCGCCCGTTCTCGCCGATGCCGGCCTGGGGCGCCAAGGGCGGCGGCCCGCTCACCGAGCAGAGCCTCCAGAACCTGATCGACTACATCGACTCCATCCAGCTGACCAAGGAGGAGGCGCAGGACGCCGCCGCCGCCCAGCTGGCCAAGATGATGAAGGCCAAGGACCCCACCTGCGTGGCGGCCCGCACCGAGGCGGCCCGCGCCGGGCTCTCGGGTGACGAGCTGGACTCGTTCGATCCGGCCAGCGTCGACGTCGAGTCCTGCCCGCAGCAGTGGAAGAGCGAGGGCGAGGCCCTCTTCAACATGGGCTACGACGACGGCTTCGCCGGCGGCGCCTACTCCTGCGGCCGCTGCCACACCCAGGGTTGGTCCTACGGCGAGAAGGGCCCCGACGGCGGCGGCGCCTTCGGTCCGAGCCTGCGCAACATCACCGACCAGTTCCCCGGCGGCAGCGTCGGCCTGGAGCAGCAGGTCGACTTCGTCTGCCAGGGCAGCGCCCAGGGCGTCCGCTACGGGCGCAGCGGCATGGGCACCGGTCGCATGCCCGGGTTCTGCATCACGCCCGAGACCAAGCTGAACGCCGAGAACGGCGAGGTGGGCATCACCCCCAAGGACTCGGGCCTCGCGTCCGACGGCGCCATGCTCACCCAGGAGATGGTCCGGTCCATCGTCGAGTACGAACGGAGCCTGTCCCGATGACGATCGAGCTTCTCGGGGCCCTCACCTGGGCCCCCGGCTTCAAGGGGGTCCTCACGGTCGCGGTGGCCGTGATCATCCTCTGCGGCTCCATCGCCCTGATCCTGAGCACCAACTCCGGTGCCCGCCTCGGCTTCCTCATCGCCCTCACCGGCCTCTTCGGCTGGTTCGTGGTCATGGGCATCATCTGGTCGGCCTACGGCATCGGCTACAAGGGCCCGGCGCCCACCTGGAAGGTGGCCGACACGGTCCAGGGCACGCCCGCCGATTCGCGGATACCGGTCGCCGAGACCCTGCCGCTGCCGTCGGACCTGCCCGATCCCGTGGCGGTGCGCGACGGGAGCGCCGAGCTCTCCAAGGAGTTCCCCACCACCGGCAAGAACCCCACCATCGGCGACCTGGTGGGCCTCGACGAGGACCTGCGGGACCAGATCAACGAGCAGGTCGACCCCTGGAAGATCCTCGAGAGCTCCAACAAGTACACCGGTGAGACCCAGTCGGTGGTGGCCGAGGCCCTCGGCCCCGACGGCAAGGGCCTGTTCGAGTCGGCCTCGGACTACGTGGTCGTGCAGACCTTCGTGACCGGCGGCAAGACCGGCCGCACCGACAACTCCACCCTCGGGCGCATCAAGTACAAGTTCACCTCCGCCCTCGAGTTCGACAACCCGCCGCTCTACGCCGCGGTGCAGCTCCAGGCCGTGGTGCCCCAGGAGACCAAGCCCGGCCAGGCCCCGCCGCTGCCGGTGGTCGACAAGGACGCCCCGGTGTACACGGTGGTGCTCGAGCGCGACCGTGGCGCCCTGCGGCTGCCGTCGATCAGCTTCACGATCTTCAGCACGATCGTCTTCGCCATCCTGGTGAACATGCTCCACCGCCGGGACAAGCTGGCTGCGGCCCAGCGCTCGGCGGTCGTGGCGGCCGGGGCCTGATCGTGGGGCAGTACCTGCCGGTCTTCGTGATGCTGGTGCTCGGCGGCGCGTTCGCCGGCGTCAGCCTCGTGATGTCCAAGGCGGTCAGCCCCAAGCGGCCCTCGGCGGCCAAGTCGGCCCCCTACGAGTGCGGCATCGTGCCCCGCAACGAGCCGCCCGAGCGCTTCCCCGTGCGCTTCTACCTGGTGGCCATGATCTTCATCGTCTTCGACATCGAGATCATCTTCCTGTACCCGTACGCCACGATCTACCGGTCCCTCGGCACGTTCGGCCTGATCGAGGTGGTGGTGTTCTCCATCGCCGTGTTCGCGTCGTTGGTGTTCCTGGTGGCCAACAGCGCCCTCGACTGGGGTCCGGCCCAGCTGCTGCGGCGGGCCAACCCCGCGGTGAGCCCGAACCGGACCACGGCATCCACCATCCGCCGCGTCGGCGCCGACGGCCGCGAGCCCGGTCCCGGCGCCCCCGACGAGGTGGCGGCCTGATGCCCCTCGACTTCAGCAACGGCCTCGAGACGCTCGACCACAACTTCGTCACCGCCAAGGTGGAAGACGTCGTCAAGTGGGCGCGCACCCGCAGCATGTGGCCGGCCACCTTCGGCCTGGCCTGCTGCGCCATCGAGATGATGGGCGCCGGCGGCTCGCACTACGACCTCGCCCGCTTCGGCATGGAGGTCTTCCGGGCCTCGCCCCGCCAGGCCGACCTCATGATCGTGGCCGGTCGGGTGTCGCAGAAGATGGCCCCGGTGCTGCGTCAGATCTACGACCAGATGATGGAACCCAAGTGGGTCATCTCCATGGGCGTGTGCGCCAGCTCGGGTGGCATGTTCAACAACTACGCGATCGTCCAGGGGGTCGACCAGGTCGTCCCCGTCGACGTGTACGCCCCCGGCTGCCCGCCTGGTCCCGAGACCCTGATCCACGCCATCGGCACCCTCCACGAGAAGATCGCCGACGGCGAGATCTTCCGGCGCCGGGCCGAGACCGGTGCGGGCGCCAACCTCGAGGTGTCCCAGCTCGACGGCCAGCGCGGGCCCCAGCCCGTGCTGCTCACCCCCGGGTCCAAGTAGCCGTGAGCGCGAGCGAGCCCACCACCGACGAGTCGGTGGCGCCCGAAGCCGACCCGGCACCGGTCCTCGACCACGGCGTGCCGGTCTCGCACCCGCGCGGCCAGCGCGTGCTCCACCCGTCCCGGGAGGAGCTCGTGGGCCTGGTGGCCACCCTTCGCGACGAGGGCTGGCTCATGTGCCTCGACGTGACCGCCGTGGACTACCTCGCCCACCCGCGCACCGACCTCCCCGAGTCGGTGGCACCGGAGCGCTTCGAGGTGGTGGTCACGCTCATCTCCCACACCGAGCGCCAGCGCCTCCGCCTGCGCGTCCAGGTGCCCGAGTCCGACCCGACCGTGCCCACGCTCTTCGAGCTGCACCCGGGTACCGAGGCCATGGAGCGCGAGGTGTACGACCTGTTCGGCATCGCCTTCACCGGCCACCCCGACCTCACCCGCATCCTCCTGCCCGAGGACTGGCACGGGCACCCGCTCCGGAAGGACCATGCCGTCGGGTCCATCCCCGTGCAGTTCAAGGACGCCCCCTCCCGCTGAGCGGAGGCACCCCCCATGACCACCACCGACCCCAACCCCACCGACGCTCCGGCCGAGCCCGGCCACCGCGCCCTGGCCGACCTCACCGACGAGGGCGCCCAGGAGATGGAGCCGCGCCGCTTCGCCGGCGGGGTCGAGGTGCTGCGCGAGGTCGGGTCGGTCCTGCGCATGTCGGAGGCCGAGGCCGGCGCCGACGCCCCCGAGGACGGCGAGACCACCATCATCAACATGGGGCCCCAGCACCCGAGCACCCACGGCGTGCTGCGCCTGATGCTGGAGCTCGACGGCGAGACCGTGCTGCGCACCAAGCCGGTCATCGGCTACCTCCACACCGGCATGGAGAAGACCGGCGAGCAGCTCACCTACCTCCAGGGCGGCACCAACACCACCCGGATGGACTACGCCTCGCCCATCTTCAACGAGCTGGTGTTCGCCCTGGCCGCCGAGGAGCTCCTGGGCGTCGAGCTGCCGCCGCGCGCCACCTGGATCCGCATGCTGCTGTGCGAGCTGAACCGCCTCACCTCGCACTTCCTCTTCCTCGCCACCAACGGCATGGACCTCGGCTCGTCGTCGATGATGATCTACGGCTGGCGCGAGCGCGAGGAGGGCCTGCGCATCCTCGAGTCGATCACCGGCCTGCGGATGAACCACAACTTCATCCGCGTCGGCGGCACCGCGGCCGACCTGCCCGACGGTTGGCAGGACCGGCTCTCGGCCTACCTCGACACCCTCCCGGCCCGCCTGGAGGAGTACGAGGTCCTCATGACGAACCAGCCGATCTGGCGGGACCGCCTCCAGGGCGTCGGCACCATCTCCACCGAGGAGGCGCTCGCCCTCGGCGCCACCGGGCCGATCCTGCGCTCCACCGGCTACGCCTGGGACCTGCGTCGCGAGATGCCCTACCTCGCCTACGACGAGGTCGACTTCGACGTCATCGTCGGCACCTACGGCGACTGCTTCGACCGCTACGCCATCCGGCTCAACGAGGTCCGCGAGTCCATCAAGATCCTGCGCCAGTGCATCGAGCGGATGCCCGCCGGCGACTACCGGGTCCAGGACAAGAAGGTCACGCCGCCGCCGCGCGCCCGCATCGACGAGTCGATGGAGGCGCTGATCCACCACTTCAAGATCTTCACCGAGGGCTTCAAGGTGCCCGAGGGCGAGGCGTACGTGGCCGTTGAGTCGCCCCGCGGCGAGCTCGGCTGCTACCTCGTGTCCGATGGCAGCTCCAAGCCCTACCGCATGCACATCCGGGGTCCGAGCTTCGTGAACCTGCAGGTCCTGCCCCACCTCATGCACGGTGGGCTGATCGCCGACGCCGTGGCCATCATCTCCTCGGTCGACCCGATCATGGGGGAGGTCGACCGCTGATGGCTCGCTTCAGCGAGGCCAACCTGGCCACCGCGCTCGAGATCGTCTCGCGCTACCCCCGGCCGAAGTCGGCCACGATCCCGCTGCTGCACCTGGCCCAGGAGCAGGACGGCTACGTCACCGACGACGCCATGGAGCACATCGCCGAGCTCACCGGCACCACGCCGGTGCAGGTGCTCGGCACGTGCTCCTTCTACGAGATGTTCAAGCGCGAGCCCGTCGGGCGGTACCTCGTGAACATCTGCACGAACATCTCCTGCCAGATCATGGGCGGCGAGGAGCTGCTGCACCACGCCGAGCACGTCCTCGGCATCAAGGCGGGCAGCACCACCCCCGACGGCCTGTTCACCATCGAGGACGTGGAGTGCATCGCGGCCTGCACCGAGGCCCCGTGCCTGCAGGTCAACTACCGGTACTTCCACAAGATCTCCAACGAGGAGTTCGACGAGGTGGTGGCCGACCTGCGCGCCGGGCGCCGCACCGACGAGATCCCGCCCCACGGCACCCTCGCCCGGGTCCGCCAGCACATCCCCGCCGACCGAGCCGCCGGGCCGGCCGATCCCGCCGGGGTCCCCGAGCCGGTGTGGCTCTCCGCCCACGCCGACGCCGCGGAAGGCGAGGAGGCCTGATGGCCGTCACCGACGCCCCCAAGATCATCACCAGCCGCTTCGACCTCGACGACGGCCACACCCTGGCCCGCTACGAGGCCACCGGCGGGTACCAGGGCCTCAAGGCCGCCCTCGCCCGGCCGCCGGCCTCGGTGGTCGAAGAGGTCAAGTCGGCCTCGCTGCTCGGGCGCGGCGGCGCCGGCTTCCCCGCCGGCGTCAAGTGGGGCTTCTGCCCACCCGGCGTGTTCCCGCGCTACCTCGTGGTCAACGGCGACGAGTCCGAGCCCGGCACCTACAAGGACCGCCTCCTCATGGAGCGCGACCCCCACCAGCTCATCGAGGGCGTGCTCATCGCCTGCTACGCGGTCGGCTGCTCGCAGGCGTTCCTCTACGTGCGCGGCGAGATGGCGCTGGCCCAGGAGCGCATCGCCCAGGCGCTCAACGACGCCTACGCCGCCGGGCACATCGGCAAGAACATCCACGGCTCGGACTTCTCCGTCGACGTGGTGCTGCACTGGGGCGCCGGCGCCTACATCGTGGGCGAGGAGACCGCGCTCATCGAGAGCCTCGAGGGCAACCGGGGCATGCCCCGCCTGAAGCCCCCGTTCTTCCCGGCGGCCAAGGGCCTCTACCTCCAGCCCACCATCGTCAACAACGTCGAGACGCTGTCGAACCTGCCCTGGATCCTCACCAACGGGGCCGCCGCGTTCGCCGCCCTGGGCGCCGAGAACTCCAAGGGCACCCGGATCTTCGCCGTCTCCGGCCACGTGAAGCGCCCCGGCGTGTACGAGGTGGAGTTCGGCGTGACCACCTTCCGCGACCTGCTCTACGCGCCGGTGTACGGCGGCGGCATCCGCCACGACCACGAGCTCAAGGCGTTCATCCCGGGCGGTGCCTCGGCGCCGTGGCTCTACCCCGAGCACCTCGACGTGCCGCTCGAGGCGGGCACCGTCGGCAAGCTCGGCACCATGCTGGGCTCGGGCGCCGTGGTGGTGTTCGACGAGACCACCGACATGGTGAAGGCCTGCCTGCGCCTCGTGCGCTTCTTCGCCCGCGAGTCCTGCGGCAAGTGCACCCCCTGCCGGGAGGGCACCACCTGGCTGGAGAAGATCCTGGAGCGCATCGTCGACGGCCACGGCCGTCCCGAGGACGTCAACCTGCTGCTCGACGTCTGCGACAACATCTCGGTCGGCATGAACTGGCCGCCCAAGCAGACCACCATCTGCCCGCTCGGCCAGTCGGCCACCTCGCCCATCGCCTCGGCCGTCATGCGCTTCCAGGACGAGTTCGAGGCCTACGTGGGCGGCCCGGCGGAGATCACCGTCGACGTGAAGGGGCCGGCCTTCGTGGGCCCCGTGCGCCAGGAGGTGGCCGCCGATGCCTGATGCACCCGCGGAGACCTCGGTGAACATCACCGTCAACGGCAAGGCCGTGGCCGCGAACCCCGGCGAGCTCGTCATCGACGCCGCCGAGCGCAACGGCGTCTACATCCCGCGCTTCTGCTACCACCACCGCATGGAGCCTGTGGGCATGTGCCGCATGTGCCTCGTGGAGGTCGACACCG
>JAHBSN010000143.1 GCA_019639095.1 Actinomycetota bacterium | reverse complement strand
CCATGGCCGACCTCACCCTCACCGCCTCCGACGGCACCACCTTCTCCGCCCACCGGGCCGATCCCACCGGTCCGCCCCGCGGCGGGGTGGTCGTGCTCCAGGAGATCTTCGGCGTCAACGACCACATCCGCGCCGTGACCGACCAGTACGCCGCCGCCGGCTTCGTGGCGGTGGCGCCCGCCCTGTTCGACCGGGTGGAACCGGGGGTCGAGCTGGCCTACGACGCCGACGGCATGAAGCGGGGCCAGGGCATCGCCTGGGGCACCCTCACCGTGGAGCAGGCCGTGGCCGACGTGACCGCCACGCTCGACGCCGTGGCCGACGAGGTCGGCGGGCCGGCGCACGTGGGCCTGGTGGGGTTCTGCTGGGGCGGCATGCTCGCCGCCGCCACCGCCTCCCGAGCCGCCGACCACCTCGCCGCCGCCGTGGCCTACTACCCGAGCCGCTCGGCCCAACTCCTGGTCGACGATCGCCCGGGCGTCCCGCTGCTGGTGCACCTCGGCCAGGAGGACCAGGGCATCACGCCCGAGGACGGCGACGCCCTCGAGGCGCGCTGGCCCACGGCCACCTTCCACCGCTACGCCGGCGCCGGACACGGGTTCAACTGCGACCAGCGGCCCGGGTTCCACGCCGAGGCCGCGGCGCTCGCGTTCGAGCGCACCACGGCGTTCCTCGGCGACCACCTCGCCGGCGCCTGACGTGCGCGTCCTCGTCACCGGCGCCGGGTCGGGCATCGGCGCCGCCACCGCCGAGGTCCTCGCGGCCCGGGGCCACCACGTGATCGCCACCGCGCGCGACGTCGCCCGCCTCGAGCCGCTGGCCGACGTGGTGGCGCAGCGCCTCCACCTCGACGTCACGTCCGACGAGTCCGTGGCCACCTGCGTGGCGGCGGCGGGCGACGTCGACGTGCTGGTCAACAACGCCGGCATCACCGAGACCGGCCCGCTCGAGACGTTCCCGCACGACGTGCTGCAGCGGATGTTCGAGACCAACGTGTTCGGCCCGATGCGGCTCGTGCGGGCGCTGGTGCCGGCCATGCGCGAGCGGGGCCGCGGGGTCGTGGTCAACGTCACGAGCGTGGAGGGCCGGGTGGCCGCGCCGCTCTCCGGCCCGTACTGCGCCACCAAGCACGCGCTCGAGGCGCTGTCGGAGTCGCTGGCGTTCGAGGTCGGCCACTTCGGGGTCCGGGTGGTCATCGTGGAGCCCGGCTACATCGCGCCCGGCATGCGCAACGCCGTCCGCCACGGCGAGGACGGCACCCCCTACGAGGAGCTGCGCGCCCAGTGGAGCGGCGCCGACGACACCCTCGTGGGCCCTGGCGGCCGGCCCGGTCCGGAGCTGGTGGGCGAGGCGATCGCCGCCGCCATCGACGACCCCGACACGCCGCTGCGGGTGCCGGTGGGCGCCGATGCGGAGATGGTGCTGGCCGCGCGCGCCACGCTCGACGACGCCGCCTTCGAGGCCGCCATGCGGGAGGTCCTGGGCATCACCTGGTGAGGCCCCGCCCGGTGACGCCGCGGACCCGGGCGAGGGTCAGTCGTAGTACTCGGCGCCCACGTGGGTGATGACCTCGTCGCCCTTGAGGTGCCGCAGCGTGTTCTTCAGCTTCGTGAGCTGGATGAAGATGTCGTGCTCGGGGTAGATGCCGGGCTGCACGGGCTGGGGGCTCTTCCAGTAGAAGCTCAGCCACTCCTGCACGCCGCTCATGCCGGCCCGCTTCGCAAGGTCGAGGAACAGGGCCAGGTCGAGCACCAGGGGGGCGGCGAGGATCGAGTCCCGGCACAGGAAGTCGACCTTGATCTGCATCTTGTAGCCGAGCCACCCGAAGATGTCGATGTTGTCCCACCCCTCCTTGTTGTCGCCGCGCGGGGGGTAGTAGTTGATGCGGACCACGTGGGCGATGTCGCCGTAGAGGTCGGGGTTGCGCTCGGGCTCGAAGATCGTGTCGAGCACGCCGAGCTTCGACACCTCCTTGGCCTTGAACGACTCGGGGTCGTCGAGCACCTCGCCGTCGCGGTTGCCCAGGATGTTGGTGGAGTACCAGCCCTCCACGCCGAGCATGCGGGCCTTGAAGCCGGGGGCGAGGATGGTCTTCATCAGGGTCTGGCCGGTCTTGAAGTCCTTGCCGGTGACCGGCACGCCGTTCTGGCGGGCCAGCTCGAGCAGCGCCGGGGTGTCGAGGTTGAGGTTCGGCGCGCCGTTGGCGTAGGGGATGCCCCGCTTGAGGCAGGCGTAGGCGTAGATCTGGCTGGGGGCGATGTCGGGGTCGGAGTCCTTCAGGCCCTGTTCGAACGCGGCCAGGGTCTCGTGGACGGCGGTGGGCTCGCGGTAGACCTCGGTGGACCCGCACCACACGGCCACGAGACGGTCGCAGCCGTTCTCCTCGGCGAAGCGGTTGATGTCGTCGTCGAGCGCCTGGGCCTGCTCCCACTTCGACGTCTCGGGCTTGATGTGGTTGCCGTGGAGGTTCTTGACGTAGGCCTGCTCGAACACGGCGGTCATCGGCTTGATGGCGCGCAGCTCGTCGCCCAGCTGCTCGAGGAGGTGGCCCTCGAGCACGCCGGCGCGGCTGGCGGCCACGTAGGCGTCGTCCTCGAAGACGTCCCAGCCGCCGAACACGAGGTCGTCCAGGGTGGCGAGCGGCACGTAGTCGCGGATGAGCGGCACGTTGTCGTCGGTGCGGGGGCCGATGCGGATGGTGCCCATCTGGGTGAGCGACCCGATCGGCTTGGCCAGCCCCTTGCGGATGGCCAGGCAGCCGGCGATGAAGGTGGTGCCGACGGCGCCCATGCCGGGCAGCAGCACCCCCAGCTTGCCGGTGGCCGGGGGGACGTCGACGTTGGACTGCAGGGGCACGGGGGTCTCCGGGGAGCGGGGAAGGGGGGATCGGGTCCCGCCGCGTCCGCCCGGTTCGGCGGGCGCGGGACCGTCGGACCACGTTAGGCGGTGGCCCCTCCGGACGCCGCTCCCCACCACGCCCCGTGGCGTCGCTCCCACGCCCGCTCGTGGTCGGCGTAGAGCCGGGTGCCGAGGTCCCGGGCCACGGCCTGGAGGTCGGCCCGACGCGCGTCGGCCACCGCCACCACGAGGTCCCGGTCGGTCTCGTCCACGGCGAGCGACGGTGCGCCGTGGTCGTCGACGGCGGCCAGCACGTCGACCAGGGCGGCGAGGTCGTGCTCCTGGCCGAGCACGTCGGCGAGACGGTCGGCGGCCTCGATCACCGGTCGCTGGGCGTCGGGCCACAGGCGGCGGAGCAGCCGCTGCTGGTACCAGAGGTCCTTCACCCGCTTGCGCCACTCGTGGAGCTGCTCGGCCGACGGCTCGTCGGGCAGGGCGGCGAACGCCGCGCGTCCCCGGCGGTGCGATCGGGCGAGGCCGGGGCCGAGGGCGTCCCAGCCCTCGGCGTGGGCGGGCACGCGGTCGAGCCAGGTCACCAGCTGCTCGAGGGTGCGAGCGGCGGTGCGGACGACGGCGGGATCGATGGCGTCGCCGGCTCGCACCGCCTCGGCGCGCTCGGCGAGCACGGTTCGCACCCGACCGAGGGCGTCGGCGGTGGCGGGCTCCAGGGCCGGCTCGGCGTCCGGATCGGCGAGGTGGTCGAGCAGGCGGTCGACGGCCTCCACGAGGGCATCCGCGTCGCGCTGGCGGGCGAGGTCAGCTCCCACCCGGCGCAGCTCGGCGTTGGCGTGGCGGGCGACGCCGGTGCCCACGTCGGCCCGGGCCAGGCGCAGCAGCGAGCGGGCCTTCTTGATCCGCTTGCGGACCTCGTGGATGCCCTCGGCCGAGGGGCCGCCCTCCACCCGGAGCTCCCGCGCCGCCCGGCCGAGCTGCTCGGCGAGGGCGCGCCGGACCTCGGTGGCGGTGGGCTGGGTGGGGTCGAGACGGTAGGCCACGGCGTGCTCGGGCTCCCGGCTCAGCTCGGCTCGACGAGGGCGACGGTGAGCGCCACCTCGGCGGTGACCTCCACGTCCTCGGGGCCGAGGTCCACCAGCACCGAGTCGCCGCCCTCGGGGGCCGGAGCCGACATCGCCTTCAGCATGCGAGGGCTGCCACCGCCGTAGGGGTCGGCGCCCGAGGGGTCGGGCTCCTCCAGCCGCAGCACCCGGCCGAGGGCCAGCCCCAGGCCGCCGGCGTAGGCCTCGGCCGACGCCCGGGCCGCCACGGCCGCGTCGGCCCGCACCACGGCGTGCACCGGGTTGGTGGGGTTGAGCTCGAAGACCGGACCGGTCACGCCGAGCTCGGGCACGGCGGCGAGCGCGGCCCGCAGGGCGTCGCCTGCTTCGGTCCGCGCCCGGAACCGCACCGACTGCGTGCGGGCGGCGGCGAACCCCTCGCGAACGGAGCGCCCGGTGTCGGGCTCGTAGCGAACCACCTCGCGCACCGACAGCGACGTGGTGGTGCGCCGCACGATCACGTCGGCGTGCGCCTCCAGCGCGGCGTCGAGCGCGGCGTACGCCTCGCCGGCCTCGGCCACGGCCTCGCCGGTGGTGCCGGCCTGGCGGGTGACCGTGAAGCTCACGTCGGCGAAGTCGGCCGGCACCCACCGGCTGGCCGACCCGGTGACGGCGACGGTGGCCGGCTCGGGCTGGCCGGGATCAGCGGTCGGGGTGCTCACGCCGCGAGTCTGGCCGATGCCCCCGGCGGGATGCGGGCAGGTCACCAGCGGGAGCGGGACTCCTCGGCGAAGCCGGGGATGGACTCGACCTGGATGCGGCGGCCGGTGTCGTCGTCGGTGACGTGGCCGGTCCAGGTGCCGAAGACCTGGTGGACCTCGGTGCCGAGCACGAGCGCCTCGATCCTGGTGTGGCGGTCGTGGACCGGGCTGAGCGTCACGTCGAGCGAGCCGTCGGGGTGGTGCACCCGCCACGGTCGCAGGGGGTGGTCCCAGTCGTAGTCCCAGCGCAGCTCGGCGCCGATCTTGGAGACCCGGCCGTCGACGATCACGCCGTTCTCGGTGAAGCCGGTGCCCACCGTCCACTTGGACCCGATCTGGAGGCCCACCACGGTCTCGCCGTCGATCGCTCGCCCGGCGCCGCCGCCCCAGTTCCAGTGCGTGGCGTAGGGCCAGCGGCCGCGGCCGACGTCGAGCACGCCCCAGGCCGGCGACTCCTCGGCCATGCCGAAGGGACGCTCGTCGTCGCCCACGCGCAGCAGGCCGTGGGCGGGACGGGCCTGGTGCTTGGAGGTGAACTGGAAGCGCCGGTCGGACCAGGGGATGACGACGTTGACCGACTCGTGGCCGTCGGGGAGGTCGACGCGGGCGTGCAGGTGGCCCGGGGTGCCGTCGGGCTCGTCCCAGCGGGCGGTGAGGGTGGTGCCGCCGTCGTCGTCCACGAGGTCGACGTCGAGGTGCTTCGAGCGGAACCGCAAGGGCTCGCTGCCGGGTACGTCGGGCAGGTCCAGCCCGCGGCCGAGCGGGGCCACCACCTCGCGGCCGCCGGAGGTGCCCAGGCGCAGGTCGGCCCACCACACGGCCACCGTGCCGAGGTACTCGACGTCGCCGTAGGTGATGGCCACGGCGAGGTCGCCGGCGAGCACGGCCCAGTAGTCCCAGCGCTTGGTCCGGCCCCAGACCCCCTGGAGGTTGGCCCGGTGCATCGGCGTGCGCGACCAGCCCTTGGCCATCGGGTTGAGGCGGCGGCCGTCGGGCGTGCACAGGTCGACCGGCTCGGTGATCTCACGCTCGTGGGTGGCCATCAGCCCTCGGCCTCCGACGCCAGGGCCAGCCACTCGTCCTCGGCGGCGCCGAGCGCCGACTCCACCTCGGCGAGCTGGTGGCCGACCTCGGCCAGGCGCTGGTGGTCGGCGCTGCCGGCGAGGGCGGCCAGGTCGTCGGCCAGGGCCGACCGCTGCTTCTCGAGCTTGCGCATCTGCTTCTCGACCTCCTTGGTGAGGGTGCGCAGGGTGCTGGCCGAGCGTCGGCGCGGTACGGCGGTTCCAGCGGCTGCCGGTCCGGCCGCGGCCTTCGGTCGGGCCGACGCTGGCGGCTTGGAGGGCTTGGCGGTCGGCGCGCCGCCGCGAGCGCGGCGGGCCGCCTCCCACGCCGCGTAGCCGCCGGGGAGGCGCTCGGCGTCGTGGTCGTGGTCGATCACGATCACGTCGGCCACGGTGCGCTCGAGGAAGGCCCGGTCGTGGCTGACCACCACGAGGGCGCCCGGCCACTCGTCGAGGAAGTCCTCCAGGGCGCGCAGCGAGTCGAGGTCGAGGTCGTTGGTGGGCTCGTCGAGCAGGAGCACGTTGGGCCGGGCGGCCAGGGTGAGCAGCAGCTGGAGGCGGCGGCGCTCGCCGCCCGAGAGGGTGCCGATGGGCGCCCACTGCGCATCGCCGTCGAACCAGAACCGCTCGAGCAGGGCGGCGTCGGACCAGTCGGCCTTGCGGGCGGGACCGGCCACGGCGTCGCGCACCCGGACCGACGGGTCGAGGTCGGCGCCCAGCTGGTCCCAGATCGCGAGCGACACGGTGGAGCCCACCACGCGGCGCCCCTCGGCCGGCTCCACGCGCCCGGCCAGCACCTGCAGCAGCGTGGTCTTGCCGGCGCCGTTGGGGCCCACCACGCCCAGCCGCTCCCGCGGGTCGAGCAGCAGGTCGACGCCGCGGAACAGCCACGGCCCCTCGGCGTAGCGGTGGCCCACGCCGTGGAGCTCCACCACCTGGTCGCCGAGGCGGGGCGTCTCGATGTGCAGCGGCAGGTCGCCCTTGCGGGCTGCGGCCTGGGCCCGACCCGTGACGAGCGCGGTGGCCGACTCGATGCGGGCCTTGGGCTTGGAGGTGCGCGCCGGCGCGCCGCGGCGCAGCCAGGCCAGCTCCTTGGCGGCCAGGTTCTTCCGCACCGCCTCGGCCGTGGCGGCCTGCTCCTCGCGGAGCTGGCGGCCCTCGAGGTACGACGCGTAGCCGCCCTCGTGCACGAACGCCGAGCCGCGGTCGAGCTCGAGGATGCGGGTGGTGAGGCGGTCGAGCACGTGGCGGTCGTGGGTGACGAGGACCAGGCCACCGCGATGCGACGCCAACCGGTCCTCGAGCCACGCGATGGCGTCGATGTCGAGGTGGTTGGTGGGCTCGTCGAGGATGAGCAGGATCGCGTCGTCGTCGGGCCCGCCGCCGGGGCCCACCTCCACCAGCGCCCGCGCCAGCGCCACCCGCTTGGCCTGGCCGCCCGAGAGCCGGTCGGTGGCGACGTCGCGCAGGTCGGCGATGCCGAGGCGGTCGAGGATGGCGTCGACCTCCCACTCGCGCTCGGGGTGGGCGCCGGGGGCCACGGCCTGGCGGACCGTGCCGGCGGGGAGGTCGTCGGCCTGGTCGAGCATGACCACGCGGGCGGACCGACCGGGGCGGATCGTGCCGGCGTCGGGGGTGGCCCGGCCGGCGAGCACGCGCAGGAGCGTGGACTTGCCGGTGCCGTTGATGCCCACCAGGCCGAGGCGATCGCCGCTCGACACGGTGAGCGACACGCCCTCGAACAGCTGCCGACCGGGCCGGGCGGCGGCCAGGTCGGTGGCGTCGAGGAGGATCACGGGCGGCGGAGCGGCGGGACGGGGCCGTCAGGCCGACGTGATGGCCAGGCCCAGCTCGGCGAACTGGCGGAGCGGGCGGTGGTACCCCCGCTCGAGGTGGTGGATGCCCGTGATGGTGGAGGGGCCGTCGGCGATGGCGGCGGCGATCACCGACGAGAAGCCGGCCCGCACGTCGGGCACGTCGACGGTGGCGCCGCGCAGCTTCGAGATGCCCTTGACGATGGCGGAGTGCTTGGCGTTGGTGTCGTGGAACCGGCACGACTCGCCGCCGAGGCACGTGGAGAACAGCTCGATCTCGGCGCCCATCTGCTTGAGGGCGGGCACGTAGACGAGGCGGTCCTCGTACACGGTCTCGTGCAGCACCGACATGCCGTCGGCCTGGGTGAACAGGACCACCAGGGGCGTCTGCCAGTCGGTCATGAACCCGGGGTGCGTGTCGGTCTGCACGGCGGCGGGCACGAGGCCGCTGGGCGCCGACGCCTGGATGTACTCGTCGGTGATGGTGAACCGGGCGCCCATGCGGTGCAGCGTGGTGATGGCGGTGACGAGGCGATCCTGGGTGCAGCCGTGCACCCGGACCTCGCCGCCGGTGACGAGCCCGGCCACCAGGTAGCTGAAGGCCTCGTTGCGATCGCCGTCGAGGGAGGTCTCGGCGCCGCGCAGCGAGGACACCCCGTCGATGGTGATCTTTCGGCCCGGGCTCATCTCGATGCGGGCGCCCATGCGCTGGAGGAAGAGGGCGAGCTCGATCACCTCGGGCTCGGTGGCGGCGTTGCGCAGCACCGTGCGCCCCTCGGCCAGCGTGGCGCTGAGCAGGACGGTCTCGGTGGCGCCCACGCTGGGGTAGGGCAGCTCGATGCGGGCGCCGCGCAGGCGGCCGGCCTTGGCCACGATGCCGTCGTCGCGCACCTCGATCTCGGCGCCCAGCGCGGTGAGGGCCTGGATGTGGAAGTCGACCGGGCGCCGGCCGATGGGGTCGCCGCCCACCAGGGGCACGAACGCCTCGCCGGTGCGGTGCAGGAGCGGGCCGAGCAGCAGGATCGGGATGCGGTTGAGGCCGCTGAACTCGAGCGGCACGTTGGTGGTGACGCCGTCGTGGGGCTCCACCGAGATCGTGCCCGCCGCCTCGTCGTGGTCCACGGCCACCCCGAGCGAGCGGAGGATGTCGGCGGTGATGGCCACGTCGCCCACCTCGGGCACGCTGCGGATGGTGCTCGGGCCCTCGCCCAGCACCGCCGCCACCATGTGCTTGGTGACGGCGTTCTTCGAGCCGCGCACGAACACGTCGCCCCGGAGGGGACCGGAGGGAGCGACCTGCCAGGCGGATGCGGACATGCCCCAAGGGTACGCACCGACCCGAGGGCGGGTCCCTATCGTCGGGCCGTGGCCGCTCCTCCTCCCCGCCGCGTTGGTCGTGGCATCGGCGATCCCATCGACCTCGACGGGCCCAAGAACCCGCGTCGCCGGTACCCGGTGGTGGCGGCCCGACCCGGCCTGGTGGTCAAGCAGCGCGGCACCCCCATCTCAGGGGTGGTGGTGGGCCTGGTGAACGGGGTGGTCGCCGTCAGGGACCGGCAGGGGTTCGAGCACCGGATGGCCCTGCTCACCGGGGGGTTCGAGGTCGACGGGCAGGTGGTGACCCTGGTGGCGCCGCGCGGCCCGGCACCGGGTTCGCCGGCCGCCGCCCCCGCCCGCACCGCCTCGGGCTCGGTGGCCCTGCCCGGGCAGAAGGCCCAGGTGGCCCGGGCCAGCCGGATCCTCGTCGAGGGCGTGCACGACGCCGAGCTGGTGGAGAAGGTGTGGGGCGACGACCTGCGCGCCGAGGGCGTCGTGGTGGAGCGCCTCGACGGCGCCGACCACCTCGACGTGGTGGTCCGGTCCTTCGGCCCCCGCCCCGGTCGCCGCCTGGGGATCCTGCTCGACCACCTGGTGGCGGGGTCGAAGGAGCAGCGCCTGGCCTCGTCGGTGGAGCACCCGCACGTGCTGGTCACCGGTCACCCCTACGTCGACATCTGGCAGGCGGTGAAGCCGTCGGTCCTCGGGATCGACGCCTGGCCCGAGGTGCCCCGCGGCGAGGACTGGAAGACCGGCGTGCTGGCCCGGCTGCGGGTGGACGCGGAGCCCGGCCGGTTCTGGAAGCACCTGCTCGGCAAGGTGGGAAGCTGGACCGACCTGGAGCCGCCCCTGATCGGCGCCGTGGAGGAGCTGATCGACTTCGTGACCGAGCCCCCGGGGGCCTGACCCTCCCCGAGGTTGTCACCCCCCATCCGTACCCTGGGATCCGTGCGCATCCTCCACACCTCCGACTGGCACCTGGGCCGCTCGTTCCACGGCGCCTCGCTGCTGGACGAGCAGGCCGAGGCCATGGAGCGCGTGGTGGAGCTGGCCGCCGAG
>JAHBSN010000142.1 GCA_019639095.1 Actinomycetota bacterium | reverse complement strand
CCTGCGCGCCGCCGATGGCGGTTGGGGGGTGACCACCGCCGGCATCGACACCTACCGCTCGTGCTCGGAGGACCCCGTCGCCGCCGAGGCGGGGGCCACCACCACCGTGCTCGAGGGGACCGCGCCGGCCGACGATCCGGCCGGCGCCAAGCGGTCCTGCACCCAGGCCGACCTGGACGCGCCCGAGGTGGTCCGCAGCTGGACCTGGGCCGAGCTCGGCATGACCGCCGAACAGGGCGAGCTGGCCAACGGCCGCACCTACCTGTTCGCCGCCTCCGACGACGGCGACCTCGCCCAGGTCGCGGTGCTGCCCGGCGGATCCTGGCAGCCGGCGATGCTGGCCGCCGACGACGGCTTCTGGCTCGTCCGGGACGTGATGAGCAACCGGGGCTTCGGCACCACGTCGGCGCTGTTCTCCCCCGACGGGCGAGATTGGGCGGGCGCACCGACGGAGCTGGCGGGCGCCCCCACCACCGCGGGCGTGCTGCGGGGCCGGCCCGCCGTGGCGCTGTCCACCGGGTCCGGCCAGGACCTGGTGGTCCTCGGGGCCGGCGGTCCGCAGACGACCCACCTCGACACCGTGGTCGACGGCGAGCCGAACGCCTTCGTGAGCAGCAACGTGGGCTTCGGGCCGCTCGGCGTGGCCTTCACCTTCACCTCGGGCATGGGCGACGACGGTCGGGGCGGGCGGACCGTGGTGGTCCACTCGGCCGACGGCACGACCTTCGCCCAGCAGGAGCTGCCGGCCGCGCCGGCGGGGAAGGTCGAGCGGCCGAACAGCGTCACCGTGTCGGCCGGTGCGGTCATCGTCCGGCTCAACTCCGATCCGAAGGGCGCCGTCACCGGCGACGGCGGCGTCCGCCCCACCCAGCGGGCGTTCGTGGGCACGCCCGACTGACCGCGGAAACCGATCCCACGCCCCGCCGAGCGCCTCCGGGCCGGGTTCGTCCCGGTCCGGGGGCGTTCGGTAGGTTCAGCGCCACTATGACGAACCGGACCTTCATCATGTGCAAGCCCGACGCCGTCGAGCGGGGCCTCGTGGGCGAGATCGTGGCCCGCATCGAGCGCAAGGGGCTGAAGCTCGCCGCCGCCGAGCTGCGCACGGCCGACCGCGCCCTGGCCGAGGCCCACTACGCCGAGCACGCCGACAAGCCCTTCTTCGGCGAGCTGGTCGACTTCCTCACCCGTTCGCCCGTGTTCGCCATGATCGTCGAGGGCCCGAGCGACAACACCTGGGAGCTGGGCCGCATCCTGATCGGCAAGACCCAGGTCACCGAGGCCCAACCCGGCTCGATCCGCGGCGACTTCGCCACCACCACCAACGAGAACCTGGTCCACGGCTCCGACGGGCCCGAGTCCGCCGAGCGCGAGATCGCCCTCTGGTTCCCGGGGGCCTGATCCGGCCCTGCTCAGGGGGGATCCACCTCTCGTTCAGGGTCAGGTGCTAGGGCGATTGTTGCGATCGCGTGACAGGGAGTAGGGTTTCCGCCGGAACGGTCGGGGGCGCCTTGAGAGCGTCGATGGGCTCCCGTACGCTCCGCCGATTGCCCGTCCGTCGAGAGAGATCGTCGCATGTCCTCTGACAACCCCTTCTCGTCGATCATGGGCCGCGACATGGCGGTCGACCTCGGCACCGCCAACACCCTGGTGTACGTGCGCGGGCGGGGCATCGTGCTGAACGAGCCGTCGGTGGTGGCCATCAACGTCAAGGACGGCCGCCCCCTCGCGGTGGGCCTCGAGGCCAAGCGCATGATCGGGCGCACCCCGGCCCACATCCAGGCCATCCGCCCCTTGAAGGACGGCGTCATCGCCGACTTCGAGATCTGCGAGAAGATGCTGCGCTACTTCATCCACAAGGTGCACCAGCGCAAGTGGGCCAAGCCCCGCATGGTGATCTGCGTGCCCTCGGGCATCACCGGGGTGGAGCAGCGGGCCGTGCAGGAGGCCGCCGAGTACGCCGGCGCCCGCAAGCCCGCCTACATCATCGAAGAGCCCATGGCCGCGGCCATCGGCGCCGGCCTGCCGGTGCAGGAGCCCACGGGCAACATGATCGTCGACATCGGCGGCGGCACCACCGAGGTGGCGGTGATCTCCCTCGGCGGCATCGTGGCCAGCCAGTCGGTGCGCGTGGGTGGCGATGAGCTCGACGAGGCGATCATCCAGTTCATCAAGAAGGAGTACAGCCTGGCGCTCGGCGAGCGCACGGCCGAAGAGGTGAAGATCGCCCTCGGGTCGGCCTGGCCGCTCCAGGAGGAGCTCCACGCCGAGATCCGCGGCCGAGACCTGGTCACGGGCCTGCCCAAGACCATCGTCACCACCACCGAGGAGATCCGCGAGGCCATCGAGGAGCCGGTGGCCGCCGTGTGCGACGCCGTCAAGGTGACCCTCGACAAGACCCCGCCCGAGCTCGCCGCCGACATCATGGAGACCGGCATCGTGCTGGCCGGTGGCGGCGCGCTGCTCCACGGCCTCGACGCCCGGCTCTCCCACGAGACCGGCATGCCGATCGTCATCGCCAACAACCCCCTGGACTGCGTGGCCATCGGCTCGGGCCAGTCGCTGGAGGAGTTCGAGGCCCTCAAGGGCGTGCTGTTCTCCACCAACGTCAACAACTGACCCGGGTCCCCAGGATCCGTGGCCTTTCCCCGACACTCGTCGCGGTCGCCCCGTTCCCGGTACACGCTGGGCCTGCTCCTGCTCACCGCGGTCACGCTGCTGGTGCTCGACCTGCCCGGCACCGGCCCCCTCCGGCCGGTCCGCAACGTCCTGGCCGGGGTCTTCAGCCCCATCCGCTCCGCCGGCGACGCGGTGTTCGCGCCCATCAGCAACGGGTGGAAGGGCGCGTTCGGCTACGGCGACGTGAAGGACGAGAACGACCGGCTCAAGGCGCAGCTCGAGGACCAGAAGGGCGAACAGGCCGAGCTCGACCGGCTGCGTCGTGAGGTGGCGGCCCTCGAGAAGCTCAACGGCGTGGCCGCCGGCGACCTGCGGACGCGCACGGCGCGCGTCGTCGCCGAGTCGGCGTCGAGCTTCGACGCCACCGTGGAGATCGACCAGGGCAGCGGCGACGGGGTCAAGCGGGGGATGGCGGTCATCACCGGGCTGCGGTCGGGCAGCGGCGGCGGGGTGTTCGGTCGCATCCTCGAGGTGCAGCCGGGCCGGTCCAAGGTGCAGCTCATCACCGACCCGGGCTTCGAGATCGGCGTGCGGCTCGAGGACGAGACGCGCGCCGTGCTCGAGGGGCAGGGCCGCAACCGGGCCGTGCTGGTGGACGGGGTGCCCAACGCCGTCAAGGTCGAGAAGGGCGACTACGTCTACACGAGCGGCATCCAGGCCAGCGCCTTCCCGGCCGACCTGGCCGTCGGTCGCGTCACCAAGATCCGCACGGCGCCCAACGGGCTCAGCAAGACCCTCGAGGTGCAGCCGCTCGCCGACCTGTCGTCGGTGTACGTGAAGGTCGTGCTGAAGGACCCGCCGCGGTGAACCCGGCCAAGGTGGCCGGCACCATCCTGGTGGCCCTGGTGCTCCAGGTCTGCCTGCTGGCCCGGTTCTCCTACGACGGCGCCCAGCCCGACGTCATGATCCTGCTCGCCGTGGCCGCCGGGTTCGTGGCCGGTCCCGAGAAGGGCGCGGTGGTGGGCTTCGCCAGCGGGCTCGCCTTCGACGTGGTGCTCGCCACGCCCTTCGGGCTCTCGGCGTTCGTCTACACGCTGGTGGGCTACACGGTGGGCGTGGTGGCCGGCAGCGTGATCCGCTCGTCGTGGTGGATCGCCCCGGCGGTGGTGGCGGCATCGTCGGCAGCCGGCATGGTGCTCTACGCCCTGGTGGGCGAGCTGCTCGGCCAGGCGACCCTCTCCGGTCCACCCCTCACCGCTATCGTCGTGGTCGTGGCGGCCGTCAACGCGGTGCTCGCCCCGGTGGCGGTCCGGGCCATGCGCTGGGCCCGGGTGTCCGACGCCGACCACCGGCGCCAACCCTTCTTCGCCCGATGACCTCCGACCGCTCCCGCCATCGCCTCGGCCTGCTCGCCATCACCGCCCTGTCGCTGTTCGGCGCCCTGTTCGCCCGGCTGTGGTTCCTGCAGATCGTCGAGGGCTCCACGCTCGACGAGCAGGTCACGAGCAACTCCCAGCAGGTCGTGATCACCCCGGGGCCCCGGGGCCGCATCCTCGACCGCAACGGCATCGTGCTCGTGGAGAACCGCGAGACGATCGTGGTGGCGGTGGACCTGCGCGCCTACAACGACCTCGACCGCACCGAGCAGAAGGCCGTGCTCGCCCGGCTGGCCAGCGCGCTCAGCCGTGGCCGGCCGCCCGAGGACAAGGTCACCGCCAGGTTCCTCGACGCCCGCCTGGGCGACGAGCGGTTCTCGCGCTTCCGGCCCATCCCGGTGGCCGAGGACATCACGGTGGAGCAGGAGATCTACTTCCGCGAGCAGGCGGCTCGGTTCCCGTCGGTGGTGGTCGAGCGCCAGATGGTGCGCTCCTACCCCTACGGCCAGCTCGCCGCCCACGTGCTCGGCTACGTGGGGGCGCTCAGCGAGGACGAGTACGCCGCCCGCAAGGACCTCGCCGGGCCCAAGCCGTACGAGAAGACCGACGAGATCGGCAAGTCCGGGGTGGAGCGCCAGTACGAGGAGTACCTGCGCGGCACGCCGGGGCGCCAGGTGTTCGAGGTCGACCGCCTCGGGCGGGTGGTGCGCGAGCTCACCTCGCAGCGTCGTGAGCCCCAGCAGGGCGACGACCTCTACCTCGCCATCGACGCCCGGGTGCAGTACAAGGCCGAGCAGGCGCTGCAGGGTCGCCTGGCGGCGGCCCAGGGCCGGCGGACCCCGGCGGCCGCGGGCGCCCTGGTGGTGCTCGACCCCACCAACGGGCAGGTGCGGGCCATGGCCTCGTACCCCACCTACGACCCGGCCGACCTCGTGGGCGGCATCAGCCAGGAGCTGTGGGCCGACCTCCAGGGCCAGACCCTCGACGAGGATGGCAAGCCGGTGACCGACGAGGACGGCAAGGTCGTGGAGGGGCCGTCCAAGCTGCTCAACCGCGCCACCGCCGGCGGCTACCCCCCGGCGTCGACGTTCAAGCTGGCCAGCGGCTACGCCGCCCTCAAGCTCGGCCTGATCGACCCGGCCCAGTACGTGCAGGACCCGGGCTACTGGCGCCTGTGCGAGGGCGACGGGCCGGGCTGCCTCAAGCGCAACGCCGGCAGCCAGGCGCACGGGTCGGTCGACCTGCAGACCGCGCTCACCGTGTCGAGCGACGTGTACTTCTACCGGATCGGCGACATGTCGTGGACCCAGGCGAAGAACGGCGCGCTGCCCGAGGACGGCATGCAGCAGCACATCGAGGAGCTGGGCTACGGCGCCAAGACCGGCATCGACCTGCCGGCCGAGTCGCCCGGGCAGGTGCCCACGCCGAAGTCCGAGGCGGCCATCGCCGCCAAGCTGTTCGAGCAGGACCCCGGCTACTACGACAACGATCCCGAGGTCGCCAAGGACGCGGGGCGCTGGCGCACCGGCTACAGCGCCGACCTCGCCATCGGCCAGAAGGTGACGGCCACGCCGCTGCAGACGGCCAACGCCTACGCCGCCCTCGCCAACGGCGGCACGCTCTACCGCCCGCGGGTCGTGGACCGCATCACCAAGGCGAACTCGCCCACGCTGATCAAGTCGTTCGCGCCCGAGGTGATCCGCCAGATCGACTGGGGCCCGGCCCGCAGCTCGTTCCTGGCCGGCTTCGCCGGCGCGGTGGGCACCCCCGGCGGCACCGCCTTCCGCACCTTCCAGGGCTTCCCGCTCGACACCTGGCCGGTGGCCGGCAAGACCGGCACCGCCCAGACCGGCAAGGACAAGCTCGGCAACCAGCGCCCGGAGAACTCGCTGTTCGTGGGCTTCAGCCTGGGCGACGGCGGCACCTGGCTGGCCAGCGCCATGCTCGAGGGCGCCGGGGCCGGCGCCAACGCCGCTGCGCCGGCGGTGCGGCTCACGCTCGAACCGATCGCCACCGGGGAGATCGACGCCTTCAAGGTCCCGAAGGGTGCGTCCATCGACGCCGAGGCCGTGGCCGAGCAGAGCTCGGCCATCAGCACCGAGGGATCGGACTGATGGCCACCTCCTACGGCACGCGCACCCGTCCGGTGGGTGCCACCCGCCACCCGGTGCGCCGGCCGATGGCCAACTTCGGCCGCAACCCGGCGTCGCCGTTCCGCCACATCGACGTGGTGCTCGTGGCGTGCGTGGGCGTGGCGGTCCTCTTCGGCGCCCTGATGGTGTACTCCACCACCCGCGGTCCCACCGCCCCGTACGACACCTCGTACCTGAAGCGCGTCATCATGTTCGCCGTCATCGGCGGGGTGGTCATGGGCGGCGTGGCCCTGTTCGACTACCGCAAGCTGCGCGACTACTGGCCCTTCATCTACGGCGGCAGCGTGCTGCTCCTGCTGCTCGTGCTCATCCCGGGCATCGGCTCGCGCTCCAAGGGCACCCAGGGCTGGTTCCAGCTCGGCCCGTTCCAGCTCCAGCCCTCGGAGATGGCCAAGCTCGGCATGATCATCGGCTTCGCCGGGCTGGCGTCGCAGTTCCGGGGCGACCTCGACAACACGCGGGTGGCCATGCTCCTCGGCATCTGCGGTGCGCCGATGTTCCTGGTGCTGCTCCAGCCCGACCTCGGCACCACCCTGGTGTCGGTGGCGGTGGCGTTCGCCCTGCTGCTGGTGGCCGGGGTCCCGTCGCGCATCCTGGGCGTGCTCGCCCTGGCCGCCGTGCTGCTCACCACCCTCGTGCTCACCTCGGGGGTGCTGAAGGAGTACCAGGTCGCCCGCCTCACCACCTACACCCGCCAGGACCAGGCCATCACCACCGAGGAGGAGGCCCGGGTCCGCTACAACCTCGACCAGTCGAAGCTCACCATCGGGTCCGGCGGCACCTTCGGCAAGGGGCTCTTCAACGGTCCCCAGACCCGCAACGGGTACGTGCCCGAGCAGCGCACCGACTTCATCTTCACCGCGGTGGGCGAGCAGCTCGGCCTGGTGGGTGCCGGCGCCCTGCTCGGCCTGCTGGCGGTGATCGTGTGGCGGGTGTGGCGCACCGCCCAGCTGGCCAGAGACGACTTCGGCATGCTCCTGTGCACCGGGATCATGGTCATGCTGGTGGTCCAGATCTTCGAGAACGTCGGCATGACCATGGGCATCATGCCGATCACCGGCATCCCGCTGCCGTTCCTGAGCTACGGCGGATCGGCGCTGCTCACCACCCTGATCTCCATGGGCCTGGTGCTGAGCGTGCACATGCGACGCTTCTCCTGACGCCGCCCCGGGATCGTTCCGCCACGCACCGCGGCGATAGCATCCCCTCGTCATGACTATCTGGTCCCAGCTCGAGCCCCTGCTCGGCCAGGTCCAGAAGCCGGCCCGCTACATCGGCTGCGAGGACGGGGCCCAGGTTCCCGAGCACCGCCCCTCGGATGCGGCCTGGCTCCTGGCCTACCCCGACACCTACGAGATCGGGTTGCCCAACCAGGGGCTCCAGATCCTCTACGAGATCATCAACGAGCACCCCCTCGGGGTGGCCGAGCGCACCTACGCGCCCTGGACCGACCTCGAGGAGCAGCTGCGAGCCCACGGCCTGCCGCTGTTCTCCGTCGACGGCCACCGGGCGGCCGCCGACTTCGACATCCTCGCCTTCAACCTCTCCGCCGAGCTCACCTACACCAACCTGCTCAACATGGTGGACCTGGCCGGATGCCCCGTGCGGGCGGCCGACCGCTCGCCCTCGGACCTGTTGATCGGCGCCGGCGGCCACTGCACCTACAACCCCGAGCCCATCGCCGCCTTCCTCGACTTCGTGGTCCTGGGCGACGGCGAGGAGGTCGTGAGCGAGATCACCGAGGTCGTGGCCCGGTGGAAGGCCGGTGGCAAGGCCGACCGCACCGAGGTGCTGGTCGCCCTGGCCGGCATCACCGGGGTCTACGTGCCCGCGCTCTACGACGCCGCCTACCTCGACGGCTCGCTGGTGGCCACGGTGCCGAACCACCCGGCGGCCCCCGAGCTGGTGGAGAAGCGCACCATCACCGACCTGGGCGAGTGGCCCTACCCCAAGCAGCAGCTGGTGCCGCTCACCGAGGTGGTGCACGACCGCCTCAACGTGGAGGTCTTCCGGGGCTGCACCCGCGGGTGCCGGTTCTGCCAGGCGGGCATGATCACCCGACCGGTGCGCGAGCGCCCGGCCGACCAGGTCCGCACCATGGTGGCCGAGGGCCTGCGCCGCACCGGCTACGACGAGGTGGCGCTCACCTCGCTCTCCACCGCCGACTTCTCCGGGATCGACCAGGTGGTCCGCGACACCGTCAACGACCCGAGCTGCGGCGGCCAGGTGTCGGTGTCGCTGCCGTCGCTGCGCGTCGACGCGTTCACCGTGGGCATCGCCGGCGAGATCCAGAAGGCCCGCCGCACCGGGCTCACCTTCGCCCCCGAGGCCGGCACCTGGCGGATGCGCCAGGTCATCAACAAGCTGATCTCCGAGGAGGACCTCTACGCCGCGGTGCGCTCGGCGTACTCGCAGGGCTGGCGGCGCATGAAGCTGTACTTCCTCACCGGCCTGCCCACCGAGACCGACGAGGACACGCTCGGCATCGCCACCCTGGCCCGCAACTGCGTGGCCATCGGGCGGGAGTACCACAAGAGCCCGTCGGTCACGGTGTCCCTGGGCGGGTTCGTGCCCAAGCCGTTCACGCCGTTCCAGTGGTTCGGGCAGAACACCCGCGAGGAGCTCCAGCGCAAGATCTTCCTCCTGCGCGACGAGCTGCGGCGCGACCACGCCATCAAGCTCAAGTGGCACGACCCGAAGGCCAGCGTGGCCGAAGGGCTCGTGAGCCGAGGCGATCGGCGCCTGGCCGAGGTCATCGAGGACGTGTGGCGCCACGGCGGCACCTTCCAGGAGTGGTCCGAGCACTTCGACCTCGACCTCTGGACCGCCGCGCTCGAGCGCGCCGGGCTGCGCGCCGAGGACTACGTGTACCGCCACCGCACCGAGGACGAGGCCCTGCCGTGGGACCACCTCTCGGCCGGCCTGCACAAGGACTTCCTCTGGCAGGACTGGCGCGACGCCCTCGCCGAGGTGGGCCTCGAGGACTGCCGCTGGACGCCCTGCTACGACTGCGGCGCGTGCACCGGCTACGGCGTGGAGCACGTGGTCGCCTCCGCGGTGCCGCCCGCCGGCGGATCGCAGGGCACCGGCCAGGGGCTCGTGCGCACCGAGGTGCCGGTGGTGCTGTCGGCCTCGCCCAGCGGAGCCGGCGCCCGGTGAGGATCCGCATCCGGTTCACCAAGACCGGCAAGGTCCGCTGGACCAGCCACCGCGACATCGCCCGGGTGTGGGAGCGGACCATCCGGCGCGTCGGGCTCCCCATCGCCTACTCGCAGGGCTTCTCACCGCACCCCAAGGTGCACTTCGGGCTGGCCCTGTCCACCGGCCACGAGTCGCTGGCCGAGTACCTCGACCTCGACCTCGACGACGCGTCGCCCCTCCTCCCCGGTCCGGCCGAGCTGGCGGCGCTGCCCGACCGGCTCACCGCCGCCCTGCCCGTCGGGCTGGAGGTCACCGCGGTGGCGCCCATCGCCGGCAACGCCACCTCGCTGCAGCAGGCGGTGTCGAGCTGCGAGTGGCGGATCGAGATCCGTGGCGTCGAGCCGGCGGCGGTGGCGGCCGCGGTCGAGCGCGTGCTCGCGGCTCCGGAGCTCACCACGACCCGCCAGCGCAAGGGCAAGGACGTCACCGACGACGTCCGCCCCTACGTGCTGGACCTCGCCGTCGTCGGGTCCACCGACGCCGGCACCGAGATCGACGCCCACCTGGCCACCCAGCCCCGGGGCCTGCGCACCAGCGAGCTGCTGGCCGTGCTGGACACCGGCGGCAGCGAGGGCCGGGTGCGG
>JAHBSN010000141.1 GCA_019639095.1 Actinomycetota bacterium | reverse complement strand
TTTGGGGGCGCGCCGCAGACCCGCCTGAACCTCACGCGCGAAATCGACGTTCCTGCAGGCTGGGTACCGCACATTCGGGGGGCGGGGTCGGGGGGATGGGGCTTCGTCGGGGGGAGGGTGCGGCAGTAGGTTGGCGTGGTGATCCGCTTCCTGACCGCCGGTGAATCTCACGGTCCCGCCCTGGTCGTGGTGGTCGAGGGCCTGCCGGCCGGGCTCCCGATCGCCGCCTCCGAGGTGGCCGACGAGCTGGCGCGGAGGCGCCTCGGCTACGGCCGGGGGCCCCGGATGCGCTTCGAGCAGGACGTGGTGACCCTCGTGGGCGGGGTGCGCCACGGGCGCACGCTCGGGTCGCCGGTGGCCATCGAGATCGCCAACTCCGAGTGGAACCGCGACCCCGACAAGTGGCAGCGGGAGATGTCCCCCGAGGCCGACGACGGGCCCACGAAGGCGCCGCTCACCCAGGTCCGCCCCGGCCACGCCGACCTCGCCGGGATGCAGAAGTACGGCTTCACCGACGCCCGCAACGTGCTCGAGCGGGCGTCGGCCCGGGAGACGGCGGCACGCGTTGCCGCCGGCACGCTGGCCAAGAAGCTGTTGGGCGCCCTCGGCGTGCAGATCGTGTCGCACGTGGTGCAGATGGGGGCGGCGAAGGCCGAGCCGGGGCGCCGACCCGGGCCCGACGAGCTCGATCTCGTCGACGAGAACGAGGTCCGCTGCCTGGACCCCGACGCCGCCCAGGCCATGGTCAACGAGATCAAGGACGCGGCGCGCGAGGGCGACTCGCTCGGTGGCGTGGTCGAGGCCATCGCCTACGGCGTGCCCGTCGGTCTCGGCAGCCACGTCCACTGGGACCGCAAGCTCGACGCCGCGCTGGCCCGGGCCGTCATGAGCATCCAGGCCGTGAAGGGCGTGGAGGTCGGCGAGGGGTTCGAGGTGGCCGGTCGGCGGGGCAGCGCCGCCCACGACCCGGTCACCTGGGACGCCGAGCACGGCTACCAGCGCGGATCCGGGCTCGCCGGCGGCGTGGAGGGCGGCATCTCCACCGGTGAGCCGATCCTGGTGCGGGCGGCCATGAAGCCCCTGGCCACGCTCAACCGCCCCACGCTCGCCACGGTCGACACCGCCACCAAGGAGGCCGGCGTGTCGTTCAAGGAGCGCACCGACGTCACCGCCGTGCCCGCCCTCGGGGTGGTGGCCGAGCACATGGTGGCGCTGGTGCTGGCCGACGAGGCGGCCCGCAAGTTCGGCGGCGACTCGCTCGACGAGCTGGTGCGCAACCACGCGTCGTTCCTGGAGGCGCTCGCCCGCGGTCCGGTCGGTGCCTGAGCCGGCGGGGCCCGGCGCGGAGGCCACCCCCGAGCCGGATCGCGTCGGGCCGATCGTGCTCGTCGGGCTGATGGGCTCGGGCAAGACCACGGTCGGCAAGAAGCTGGCCCGCCTCGTGGGCCACCGCTTCGTGGACGCCGACGTGGAGCTCGAGGCCCGCACCGGGCGGTCGGTGGCCGACTGGTTCCTCGACGGCGAGGCGGCGTTCCGGGCCCAGGAGGAGCAGCTGCTGGCCGCGCTCCTGGCCGAGCCCGAACCGCTGGTGGTGGGCGCCGGCGGGGGCGTGGTGGTGAGCGAGCGGAACCGGGCCCTCCTGCGGGCGCCGGGCGTCACGGTCGTGTACCTCCACGCCGAGCCGGCGTTCCTGGCCTCGAGGGCCCAGGCCCGTCCGCACCGCCCCCTCCTCACCGGCGACCCGGTGGAGGTGCTGGGCCGCATGTACGGCGAGCGCGACCCCTGGTATCGCGAGGTGGCCGACGCCGTGGTGGAGGTGCGCCCCGCCCACGAGGCCGGGGAGAAGCCCAAGTGGCGCCTGGCCGAGCAGGTGGCGGAGGCGCTCGTGGACCTCGGCCGCCTGGCGGCAGACCAGGTGGCCACCCCGGCGCAGGTGCGACAGCCGTGATCGAGCTCGAGGTGTCGCTCGGCGATCGCAGCTACCCCGTGCTGGTGGGTGCCGGCGCCCGCCACCGCCTGCTCGAGCTGCTCCCCGTGGGGGTGGCGCGCGTGGCCGTGGTGACCCAGGCCTCGATCCCCGTCGACGTCGACCCGGGCATGGAGCACCGGGTGTTCACCATGGGCGAGGGCGAGCACGGCAAGGACCTGGGGACCGTCGAGGACCTGTGCCGAGATTGGGCGCAGTGGGGCCTCACCCGCGGCGACTGCGTGGTGGCGGTGGGCGGAGGCGTGGTCACCGACACCGCCGGCTTCGCCGCCGCCGTCTACCACCGGGGCGTGCCGGTGGTGCACGTGTCCACCACGCTGCTCGGTCAGGTCGACGCGGCCATCGGGGGCAAGACCGGGGTCAACCTGCCGGAGGGCAAGAACCTGGTGGGGGCGTTCTGGCAGCCGAGCGCCGTCCTCTGCGACACCGAGGTGCTGGCCACCCTTCCCCCGCGTGAGTACCGCAACGGGCTGGGCGAGATGGCCAAGTACGCGTTCCTCGGCGTGGACCACCTGCCCGACCTGCCGCTCGACGAGGCGGTGGCGGCTTGCGTGGCCTGCAAGGCCGACGTCGTGGCCTCCGACGAGCGCGAGGGCGGCCGGCGGGCCATCCTGAACTACGGCCACACCCTGGGCCACGCCCTCGAGACAGCCGGGTCCTACGACCTCCGCCACGGCGAGGCCGTGGCGATCGGGCTGGTGTACGCCGCCGAGCTGGCGCACCGACTGGGTCGCATCGACGCCGCCCGCGTGGTCGAGCACCGCCGGGTGGTGGCCGGCTACGACCTCCCGATGGTCCTGCCGCCCGAGGTGGATCCCGATGCCCTGGTGGCGCTGTTCTCGCGGGACAAGAAGGCCGTGGGCGGCATCACGTTCGTGCTCGACGGGCCGAGCGGGGTGGAGCCGGTGAAGGTGGCCGACCGGACCCTCCTGCGCGACACCCTCGACCTCCTCCGCTGACCCCACGCCGGCGAATGTGCGGTACCAGAGCGACGTTCCTGTCGATCTCGCGCGTGAAGTTCGCCGGGGAGCGCGCCCGGTGGGGGAGGATGGAGCCATGACCGACGCCCCCCTGGTCCTGCTGCTGTCGGGCCCGAACCTGAACCTGCTGGGCGAGCGCGAGCCGGCCGTGTACGGCGCCGACACCCTGGCCGACCACGTGGCCACGGCCACCGCCGCCGCCACCGAGCACGGGCTGGCCCTCGAGCACCTCCAGACCAACCACGAGGGCGACCTCGTGGAGGCGATCCACGGCGCCCGGGGGCGGTGCGCGGCGATCGTCGTCAACCCGGGCGCCTTCACCCACTACGCGTGGTCGCTGCACGACGCCCTGGCCGCGTTCGACGGACCGGTGGTGGAGCTGCACCTGTCGAACCCCAACGCCCGCGAGCCCTGGCGACACACCTCCGTGGTGGCGCCGGTGGCCCACGGCACGATCGCCGGCTTCGGCGGCCACGGCTACCGGCTGGCGATCGAGGCCACCGCCGCCCTCCTCGGCCGGTGAGCGGGACCGCCGTGACCGCTGCCGAGCTCGACGTCCCCGACCTCACCAGCCTGGCGCCGCTCGACGTGGCGCCGCGCGCCGGCCGCCTCCGGGAGGCTCTGGCCGCGGCCGAGGTCGATGCCCTCCTGGTCACGAGCCTCACCAACGTGCGCTACCTGACCGGCTTCACCGGTTCGGCCGCGCTCCTCCTCGTGAGCGGGCGCGGCCTCACGTTCGTGACCGACGGGCGCTACGGCCAGCAGGCCACCGACCAGCTCGCCGCCGCCGGTGTCGAGGCCACCATCGAGGTGACCGGCGACGCCCAGCGCCAGGCGATGGCGGCGGCGGTGGGCGCAGCCGGCGCCGCTCGGCTGGGGCTCGAGGCCGACGCCGTCACCTGGGCGGCGCAGCGCACCTACGCCACCTCCTGGTTCCCCGACGTCGAGCTGGTGCCCACCACCGGCCTCGTGGCGGCGCTGCGGCTGGTGAAGGACGAGGGCGAGATGGCCCGCATCGCCGCCGCCTGCGCCGTGGCCGACGTCGCCCTGGCCGAGGTGCGACCCCGACTCGCCGACGGCCCCACCGAGGACGAGTTCGGCCAGGAGCTCGACCTGGCGATGCGCCGCCACGGAGCCGACGACGTGAGCTTCGAGACCATCGTGGCGTCGGGTCCCAACGGTGCCAAGCCCCACCACCGGCCCGGACCCCGGCGGATCGCCGATGGCGACCTGGTCGTGATCGACTTCGGCGCCCTCGTCGACGGCTACCACTCCGACATGACGCGCACCGTCGCGGTGGGCGCGCTGAGCGCCACGCAGGAGCGCATGTACGCGGTGGTGCTGGAAGCGCAGGCGGCCGGCGTGGCCGCGGTGGCCGAGGGCGTGGCGGCGCGAGACGTCGACCGGGCGTGCCGCGCGGTGATCGACGAGGCCGGGTGGGGCTCGGCCTTCCTGCACGGCACGGGCCACGGCGTGGGGCTCGACATCCACGAGGACCCGCGGGTCGGCCAGGCGTCCACGGCTATGCTGGCGAGCCGCTCGGTGGTCACCGTCGAGCCGGGCGTCTACCTCCCGGAGCACGGCGGCGTCCGCATCGAGGACACCGTCGTCGTCACCCCCGACGGCTGCCGGCCCGTCACGCTCACCCACAAGTCCCCCGCGGTCTGACCGCGCCGGACCCGCCCTGAAGGACCCACCCATGGCCATCACCACCAACGACCTCAAGAACGGCATGAGCCTCAACCTGCCCGAGGGCCTGTACCAGGTGGTGGAGTTCCAGCACGTGAAGCCCGGCAAGGGCGGAGCCTTCGTGCGCACCACGCTGCGCAACGTGCGCACGGGTGCCTCGCTCGACAAGACCTTCCGCGCCGGCGAGAAGGTCGAGCAGGCCATGATCGACAAGCGCGAGATGCAGTACCTGTACAACGACGGCACCGACTACGTCTTCATGGACAGCGAGTCCTACGAGCAGCTCAACGTGGCGCCGGCGGCGTTGGGCTCCGCGGTCGACTACCTGCGCGAGTCCGACTCGGCGGTCCTGCAGATGTACGGCGACGAGATCGTGGGCGTCGACCTCCCCGCCGCGGTCGAGCTCGTGGTGGCCGAGACCGAGCCTGGCGTGCAGGGCGATCGGGTGTCGGGCGCTCGCAAGCCGGCCACGCTGGAGACCGGCAAGGTCGTGCAGGTGCCCCTGTTCGTCAACGTCGGCGACAAGCTGCGGGTCGACACCCGCACCGGCGAGTACATCACCCGGGCCTGAGCCGGCCCGCCCCACCACCCCCACCCCCGACCACTGGCCCCTCCTGTGACCGACCCCGATCCGGCGCTCCTGCCGCCCGAGCTCGCCCTGCACGACGACGACGTGGTGGAGGCGGTGGAGGTCGTGGCCGAGCCCGACCCCGCCGACGACGATCCCGGCCCCGAGCCGCGCGTCTCGGGGTTCGACGGCATCGGTACGCGGCGCGAGTCGCGCGAGCGCGCCCTCGCCCTGCTGTACGAGGCCGAGCAGCGTGGGATCGTGCCTCCGGCAGCCGTGGTCGACCAGCTGCCGGTGCCGCCGGAGGCGTTCGCCGGCGAGCTCGTGGTGGGGGTGTCGGACCACCTCGCCGAGATCGACGATCGCCTGCGGTCTTACTCGGTGTCGTGGCCGCTCGAGCGCATGCCGGCCATCGACCGCGCGCTCCTGCGCCTCGGCACCTACGAGCTGGCCTACACCGACGTGCCCGTCGGCGCCTGCATCTCCGAGGCGGTCGAGCTGGCCAAGCGCTACTCCACCGACGACTCGCACAAGTTCGTCAACGGGATGCTGGCCCGGGTGGCCGACGAGGTGCGCGCCGGTCGCTGAGCGTCCGACGGGCGCGGCGTCCAGGCCGGGTGGTCGTGCTCGAGCGCTCCGCGCGGCAAGACTCGCCCGATCGTGGCCGAACCCGAGGACCCCGAGGCCCTGCCGCCGCTCGCGCTGCCGTTCCCGCCGCTCGTGCGGCCGGATCGAGGGGTGGCGCTGCGGCCGTGGGGGAGCGACCCCCGAGACGCCGCCACCCTGGCCGCGGCCTGGGCCGACCCCGAGGTCGAGCGCTGGACCCAGGTTCCCGAGGCCCGCAGCGAGGCCGACGCGGCGCGATGGGTTGCGGGGGAGGCCCACCGTCGCGACCGCGGCGTGGGCATCGACCTGGTGGTCACGGTCCCCGGCGACCCGGGCGCGGTGATCGGCGAGGTGGGCCTGGCGGTGGTGGAGCCGGTCGGGCGGTGGGCCGAGGTGGGCTACTGGGTGCTGCCCGAGCACCGTGGCCGCGGCCGGGCCACCGCGGCGCTGTGGCTCTTCACCCACTGGGTGCTCACCGAGGTGCCGATCCAGCGCCTGTTCGCCCGCACCGATCCGGCCAACGTCGCGTCGGGTCGGGTGGCCGCCGCCGCCGGCTACGACCACGTCGGCGACCTCGCCGACGGCACGGTGGTGTGGGTGCGCGACCGGGGGAGCGCGCCGACGGCAGGTGGTACGGTCGGAGTCTGACCGTGAAGCGGGTCCCGTGAGGCCCGAACGGACAGGAAGCGAGCCGACATGGCCGAACGAGAACGACGCCAGGCGCCCCCGTACGGGGGCGTCTTCCGTGCCCGGACCCGGGTGATGGACAGCGACGACGTGCAGCGGGCGGTGTGGCGGATGGCCCACGAGGTCATCGAGGCCAACCACGGCACCGACGACCTCGTGCTCGTGGGCCTGCAGACCGGCGGCGTGCCGGTGGCGGAGGCCCTCGCCGGTGCCCTGGGGTCGATCAGCGGTGCCGAGGTCGCTCTGGGCAGCCTCGACGTCGCCTTCTACCGGGACGACATCGGGCTGCGACCGGTGCTGCCCGAGGCCGTCACCGACATCCCCTGGAGCCTCGACGGCCGGACGGTCGTGCTCTGCGACGACGTGCTGTTCACGGGCCGCACCATCCGCGCCGCGCTCAACGCGCTGTCGGACTACGGCCGGCCCCGCGCCGTGCAGCTGGCCGTGATGGTCGATCGCGGTCACCGGGAGCTGCCCATCCGGCCCGACTACGTGGGCAAGAACCTGCCCACCCGCCGCGACGAGGTGGTCGACGTCCACCCCGAGGGGGTCGACCTCGGGGAGATGGTGCGGTGAGCCCGCTCCTCGGACGGCACCTGCTCGGCGTCGAGGACCTCGACGGACGCGAGGGCATCGAGGCGGTCATGCGCCTGACCGACTCGTTCGTCGAGGTGTCCGAGCGGGCCATCCCGAAGGTGCCGGCGCTGCGCGGCAAGACGGTTGCCTGGCTCTTCTACGAGGACTCCACGCGCACCCGGCTGTCGTTCGAGACGGCGGCCAAGCGCCTGTCGGCCGACACCATGAACTTCTCGGTGAGCTCGTCGTCGGTGAAGAAGGGCGAGTCGCTGCGGGACACCGCCCGCACCATCGAGGCCATGGGCATCGACGCCATCGTGGTCCGGCACAGCTCGGCGGGGGCGCCGCACCGCATCAGCGGTTGGGTCGACGCCGCGGTGGTCAACGCCGGCGACGGCTGGCACCAGCACCCCACCCAGGCCCTGCTCGACGCGTACACGATCCGCCAGCACCTCGGAAGCGTCGAGGGCCACCACATCGCCATCATCGGCGACATCAAGCACAGCCGCGTGGCCCGCTCCGACGTGGCCGCGTTCACCACCCTGGGGGCCCGCGTCACGCTGGTGGCTCCGCCCACGCTGCTCCCCCCGAGCCTCGAGGGTTGGCCGGTGACCGTCAGCCACGACCTCGACGCCGTGCTCCCCACCGTCGACGTCGCCTACCTGCTGCGGATGCAGCGCGAGCGGATGACCGAGGCGCTGGTGCCGTCGCTGCGGGAGTACACCGCCACCTTCGGGCTCACCCGGCGCCGGGCCGAGCTGCTGTCGCCGGACGCGCTCGTGATGCACCCGGGCCCCATGAACCGGGGCGTCGAGATCGCCGCCGAGGTGGCCGACCTGCCGTGCTCGCTCATCCTCGACCAGGTCCGCAACGGCGTCGCCGTGCGCATGGCCGTGCTCTACCTGCTCCTCGGGGCCGGCGCCGACCTCGTGCCACCCGCCCTCGACCGAACCCAAGAACCGGAGGCCGTGCGTGCCTGATCCCCACTCCATCGTCGTCAAGGGCGGGCGCGTCGTCGACGCGTCGGGCGAACGGGAGGCCGACGTGGTGGTGGTCGACGGGCGCATCGCGGCCGTCGGGGCCGACCTGTCCGCCGACCGCACCCTCGACGCCGCCGGCTGCTTCGTGGCGCCCGGCCTGGTGGACCTGCACTCGCACCTGCGCGAGCCGGGCAAGGAGGAGGCCGAGACGGTGGAGACCGGCGCCCGGGGCGCGGCGCTGGGCGGCTACACCGCCATCCTCGCCATGCCGAACACCACGCCGGCCATCGACTGCGAGGCGGTGGTGCGCCAGGTCCTGGACCTGGGCCGGGCCGCGCCCTGCGACGTCCTCACCTCCGGCGCGATCACCGTCGGCCGGGCCGGGGAGCAGCTGGCCCCCATGGCCGAGATGGCGGCGCTGGGGGTCCGGGTCTTCACCGACGACGGCGCCGGGGTGCAGGACAACCTGCTCATGCGCCGGGCCATGGAGTACGCCGTCGGTCTCGGCGTGATCCTCGCCCAGCACTGCGAGGACGACGCCCTGTGCGGTGGCGGCCACATGCACGAGGGCGAGTGGTCGGCCCGCCTCGGCATCCCCGGCCAGCCGGCCGAGGCCGAGGAGCTGATGGTGATGCGAGACATCGCCCTCGCCCGCCTCACGGGCTGCCGGATCCACTTCCAGCACCTCTCCACCGCCCGCTCGGTGGCCATGGTGCGCGACGCGCTGGCCGCCGGCCTCCCGGTCACCGCCGAGGCCACGCCCCACCACCTCACCCTCACCGATGCTGCGTGCGCGAGCTACGACCCCGTGTTCAAGGTGAACCCCCCGCTGCGCACGCCGGCCGACGTGGAGGCGGTGCGGGCCGGCCTGGCCGACGGCACGATCGCCACGATCGCCACCGACCACGCGCCGCACGCTCCCGAGACCAAGGAGCTCCCGTTCGACCTGGCGCCACCGGGGATGCTCGGGCTCGAGACGGCGCTGGCCCTCGCCCTCACCGAGCTCGACCTGTCGGTCCAGCAGGTGCTCGCGGCGCTGTCGTGGAACCCGGCCCGCATCCTGGGCATCGACGACGTCCACGGCGCCGTGGCCGAGGGCCGGCCGGCCAACCTGTGCGTCATCGACCCGGAGCACACGTGGACCGTGTCGGGTGCCGCCATGGCCAGCCGCAGCACGAACACCCCCTACGAGGGGCGCGAGGTGCGGGGCAAGGTGCGCCACACGGTGCTGCACGGCGAGCCGGTGGTGGTGGCGGGCGAAGCCCAGCGCTGATCCCGGGGCCGGGCCCCGACGGTGCGCGTCAGTCGCCGCGCAGGCCGGGGTGGCGGCTCGCCAGCACGGGCACCAGCAGGGACTTGGGCGCCAGGTGGGCGAAGGTGGCCGCCACCCGGTTGGCCGTGCCGGGGATCGCCACGGTGCGGCCCTTGGCCATCGCGTCCACCCCGCAGCGGGCCACGGCCTCGGCCGACTCCCACATGAACGAGGGCAGGGCGGCCTCCGCCTCTTCCTTGTCGAAGCCGGCGGCCTCACCGAACCCGGTGTCCACCGGGCCGGGGCACAACGCCGACGCGGTGACGCCGGTGCCGCGGAGCTCGCCGGCGAGCGAGCGCGTGTAGGACAGCACGAACGCCTTGCACCCGCCGTAGCCGGCCTGGCCGGGGAGCGGCTGGAACGCAGCGGTGGAGGCCACGTTGAGGACCGCGCCGCGGCGCCGTTCCACCATGCCGGGCAGGATCCGGCTGCAGAGGTCGGCCAGGGCCACCACGTCGACCTCGATCATGTTCACCTCGGCCTCGGGGTCCGACGCTGCCACCGGTCCGAGGGTGGACAGCCCGGCGTTGTTGACCAGCACGTCGACGGTGAGGCCCAGGTCGGTCACCC
>JAHBSN010000140.1 GCA_019639095.1 Actinomycetota bacterium | reverse complement strand
CTGCCACTGGGTCACCACCGACTACGACCTGGGCGACCTGCTGCTGTTCCCGTCGCTCACCGTGCACGCCGCGCTGGACAACGCCCACGAGTTCGACTTGCGCCTCTCGGTGGACTTCCGCTACCAGCTCGAGGGCGAGCCGCTCACCCCCATCGTGCTCGAGCCGCACTTCCAGCGCCTCACCTGGGACGAGATCTACGCCGGGTGGAAGCACACCGACCTCCAGTACTACTGGCGCGACCTCGACTACGAGGTGGTCCCGTTCGAGTCGTTCCCGCTCGAGAACCACGACGGCTCCTCGGAGTTCACCGAGGCCCAGATGCGCGAGATCTTCGAGTACACCGAGCGGGTGAAGGCCCGCTCGGCTCGCCGGCTCGCCGCCATCGAGGCCGAGCGCGAGGCGGCGGCCGCCGCCGCCGAGCCGTAGGGCTCAGCGCAGGGCGAACCCGTCCTCCAGCGCGCCGGGCGGCTCGGGGCCCGGCTCGTGCTGGTAGGCCGCGGGGTCGGCCAGGTAGCGCAGCAGGCACGCCTCGAGGTCGGCGCCGGCCTGGTCCCAGCTGAACCCGGCCACGTGGGCGCGGCCGGCCTCGGCGATGCGCAGGCGTCGCTCCCGATCGGCGAGCAGGGCCACCACGTTGGCGGCCAGGGCGTCGGCGTCGCCCGGGGGCGACACCAGGGCGGTGCGGTCGGCGAAGGCGTAGTCGCGCGAGCCGCCGTTGTCGGTGGTGGCCAGCGCCGCACCGCAGGCCATCGCCTCCACCGCGGTGAACCCGAAGCCCTCGTAGTGGCTGGACTGCACGAACACCGCACTCCGGTCGTAGACCTCGGTGGCCAGCTCGGTGGGGGTCGGGTTGAGGCGGAACGTCATCCACGGCGGCAGCGGGCCGGGAGGCGTGGACGTGCCGAACACGAGCGCCTCCAGCTCGGGCCGCTCCCGGTGCGCCGCCTCCAAGGCGGCCCGGCCGACCTCCCACCCCTTGGCCTCGTGCGAGCTGTGCAGGATGCCCACCACGGGACCGCGATCGGGAGGCGGCGTGCGCACCCGGAACCGTTCGTGGTCGATGCCCATGTGGACCACCTCGAACTGGTCGGCGTCCACGCCGAAGCGCCGGCCGACGTCGACCAGCCAGCTGGCGATGCACACCTTGAGCGCCCGCGACCGGAACGCCTCGCGCTCCACGCCGATGTGGAGCATCTCGACGCCCTGGATCAGGATCACCGGCAGGCCGTGGGCGGGGTCGTCGGAGCGACCGAAGAAGATGTCGGCGTCGGGGACCTTGGCCTCGTCGGCCGAGACGATGTGGTGCACGCGGGGGTCGAAGGAGAACCACGACAGCTCGTCGAGGCTCTCGATGCGGTTGCGGAAGAACGGCGCGTGCACGAGGTGCACCTGGTGACCACGACGGGCCAGGGCGTTGCCGAACTCGTAGAACGCGATCACCCCGCCCACCGGATGGGGCGCGCTCGGGCACACGAAGGTGACGATCACCGGTGCAGCTTGCCCGATCGGCGAACGGCGGCGGTCAGCGAGGGGGGCGGCCGGTCCAGGCCAGGAAGGCCTCGCTGGGCGTGGCGTCGGGCGGGGCATCGGCCTCGGGCCCGAACGCGCCGCCGGGACCCCGCATCATCTCGGTCGGGATCGGGTCGAGGTAGCCGTGGGCGAACTCGATCACGTCGTCGGGGATGCTGACGTCGAGGTCTGCGGCGCGGCCGATGTCCCAGGCGTGCACGAACAGGTCGATGGCCGGGAAGGCGAGACGGTCGGCCACCGTGCGCGTGCCCATGGGCGTGTCCATCTCGAGGTCGAGGTCGGCGCCCTCCAGCGCGTGGCGGCAGGCGTCGGCGGCCTGCCGGTAGAAGGCCACGGGCTCGCCGGCCACGAGGTCGGCGGGTCGATCGGCCTCCGGCCAGGTGGGCTGCTCGCCCCGCAGCAGGGCCGCCCCCATGCCGAGGGCGGTGGAGAGGTGCCCGAGCACGTCGAGGTTGGACCAGCCCTCGCAGCGCGAGGGCTGGTCCCAGGCCGCGTCGGGCACCTGGTCGACGACCTCGCCGAACCGGTCGAGGCCTCGCTTGAAGATCACGTCGGAGGTCGGAGCCATGGGCCCAGCATGCCCGCTGGACGGGCGGCTCAGCCCCAGGACGTGCCCGGCCCGTAGCGGGCGATGAGGTCGACCACCTCCCGGTGCACCACCGCCAGGCGCTCGGCCATGTCGGCGTCGAGGCCCTCGGGCACCGGCGGCGGGGCCTCGCCGTCGGCCAGCGCCCGCAGCGTGCGGGCGGTGTACCGGGTGACCTCGTGGCGGGGGGCCATGATCTCGTGCACCGTCCAGTCGGGCTCCACGATCCCCTCGGGCGTGGTGCGGTAGGCCGGCGGGAACAGGTAGTGGGCGAGGCCGCCGATGTGCACCAGCTGCGGGAGCTCGAGGTGCACCAGCCGGCCACCGTCGTGCTGGAGCAGGCAGTTCACGATCTTGGCGGTGTCGTAGACCAGGTAGCGGTGGCCCTGCGAGGCGAGGGCGTCGGTGGCGTCGGGGCGCAGGTCGGGGCCGGCCGAGCCCAGGCCCACGCCCCACCGCTCGCAGGTGGCGTCGAGCTCGGCCCGCCGGTAGAGGGCCAGGTGCGGGCTGCCGAAGGTGAACCCCTGGCGGTCGTAGAACACCTCGCCGGGGACGCCCACGTGGCCCTCGGGCAACACGTTGCTGGCGGACCACACCTCCCGCCCGGACGTGACCGCCGCGGCCTCGCCGGCGAGCGCGCAGAACTCGTCGAGCCACGGGCCGCCGGCCTTGATGTCCGGGTCGATGAGGCAGAAGTGCTCGCCGTCGTCGCGCTGGGCGCGCACCCGGTCGAGGGCCACGCCGTGGGCCACCATCACCTCGGGCGACACGTCCATCACCTCCACCACCCGGTCGGGGTGGCGGGCGCGGTAGGCCTCCATGGCCGCCACCTGCTCGGGCGGGCAGCCGTTGGCCACGAACCGGAACCGGGCCCGGCTCCAGGCGAGCTGGCTCGACACGAACGGATGGAGGTAGGTGAACACGTCGCCGGTCCAGACGACGTTGAACGTGAGCGACGACTCCTCGGGCGGGGTCACCAGGTCTCCTCCAGGAACATCGGGGCGTCGGCCGGCGGGTGCTGCAACGCGGGCGGGTCGGCCAGGTAGTCCACCAGGTGGCCCTCGAGGCGCTCGGCGGCGCGGTCCCAGGTGAACGTGGCGGCCAGGTCGGTCCCCGCACGCGCCAGCCGGTGGCGGCGGTCCTCGTCGTCGAGGAGGGCGGCCACGCCGGCGGCCAGCTCCGCGGGCGATCGGGGCGGCACCACGAGGGCGGTCTCGTCGTGGCGGGCGTAGTCGCGCGAGCCGCCGTTGTCGGTGGTCACGAGGGCGGCGCCGGCCACCATGGCCTCCACCGCGGTGAGGCCGAACCCCTCGCGCCAGCTCGCCTGCACGAACACCTTCGCCCGGCGGTAGACCTCGGCGGCCAGGGCGTCGCGATCGAGGCCCAACCGGAACTCGGCCCACTCGGGCACCGGGCCCGAGGGCACGCCGCCGAAGAGCACGACGTGCAGGTCGGGTCGGGTGCGACGCACCTCCGCCAGGGCCTCGAGGCCGTCGGCCCCGCCCTTCACCGGATGGTCGGAGTAGAGCATGGCCACGTCGATCGGCCGCTCGGCCGATCCCACCGGGGCGGCGAAGCGATCCACCTCGATCCCCGGCGGGACCCACCAGAGCTGCTCGGGCGGCGACCCCCACGCCCGCCCCACGTCGGTGAGCCAGCCGGCCACGCACAGCTTCGGGCAGGCGGCCCGGAACGCCGGGCGCTCGTAGCGGGCGGCCAGCAGCTTGTACCCCTGGATCACCTCCACCGGTTGGCCCACCCGCCGGGGCAGCTGGGGCTGGAAGGCGATGTCGCCGTCGGGCAGCGACGGGTCGTCGAGGCGGTCCACCACGTGGTGCACCACCGCCGGGTGGAAGCGGTGCCAGGTGATCTCGTCGGGGTGGTCGATGCGCTCGGGGAAGGCCGGGCCGTGCACGAGGTGGACCTCGTGGCCCCGGCGGGCCAGGCCGTCGGCGTACCCGAACAGCGCGTCGAGCCCGCCGCCGAAGCGGGCGGTGCTCGGGTAGCTGAAGGTCACGATCACGGTCCGATACCCTCGCACGGGTCTGCCGCCGGTCCCGCCTGGAGGGGAGCGCTCCCGTGGAACACGTGATGGTGCCGGTCCCCGAGGAGCACCTGGCCGAGGTGCAGGCGGGCCTGATGCGGTTGAGCCTCGGCATGGCGGGGTGGGACGACGACTCGATCGCCACCGTGCTCGACGGCCTGGAGGAGCTCGGTCCGAACGCCGCCCTCCTCGTGCGGGAGGTGGCCAGGGCCTCCGCCGATCACGACCGCGTCCCGTACCGCGATGCGGCCGCCCTGCTCGACGTGTCGGTGGGCGACGTGCTGCAGCTGGTGACCGAGCTGAACGACTGGTGCCGCCGCCACGGCGTTCCCGCCCTGCTCATCACCGACACGCTCTCGCTCGAGGTGGACGGGGGCGACCCGGCGTCGGTCCCGGTGCTGGTCACGGTGGCGCCGGTGGCCCGGCGCCTGCTCGAGCGCTGGCCCCCGCGCCCGGCGCCGATCACCAACCCTTGAGCCCGAAGTAGTCGGTGTAGGCGTCGTCGAGCCGGAACCCGTCGGGGTCGAGCTCGCCGGGGCCGCGGCGCACCGTGATCCAGAACTCGTCCACCACCACCTCGTCGATGACGTCGCCGGATTGGGCGCGGGCCAGCACGAACTCGAGGGCCAGCTGCGAGAGCGGTTCGCGCCGGGCCTCGGGCTCGGCGGCGTTGGCGAGCGACTCGCGGATCGCCGTCCGCAGCGACTCGTCGCCGGCCTCCAGCTCGGCCCGGACGGCGTCGGCCACCGCCACGCGCATGAGGTGGTCGGCGTTCCAGTCCTCGATCACGTAGAGCCCGCCGGGTCGCAGGCGGGGGAACAGGGTCTCGAACGACGAGCGGGTGGGGCCGAGCACGTGGGAGCAGTCGTCGACCACCAGGTCGATCGGCTCGCCACCGAGGTCCTCGTCGACCAGTCGGCCGAGCCTGGCCCGGTCGGCCTGGTCGACCCCGTAGTGGGCGAGCACCTGCCCGCCGAGGCCTCGGGCGGCCACGAACTCGTCGAGGGCCTCGAGGCGCTGCTCCTCGAGGTCCACCGCCACCAGGGCGGCCGGCTGGGCGGCCAGGGCCATCAGGGCGGTGCTGCCCCCCTCGGCGATGCCGAGCTCCACGATCCGGGCGCCCTCGAAGCGGCGGCACAGGTCGAGGTAGCGGTCCACCAGGGCCGGCGACTTCACGATGAAGAAGCGGGTGGCGGTGGACTCGGGCTGGTAGGCGCAGACGAACTCGATGCCGTCGAGCTCGAAGGTGTCGCCCGGCAGGATGTCGCCGATCCGCTTGGGATCGAAGGCGGAGCGCAGCATCTCGAGGTTGTGCGGCAGGCGTCGGGCCATGGCCGGTGAAGCTACCGGTTCGTCCGGTTCCCCGGGGACCCCGGCCCGGCCCGTCCCGGCCGCCCGCCGGCCACCCCGGCGGTATGCTCCCTCGCCCAGCCACCGTGACCGAGGGGCGTCGCACCAGAGCGAGCTCACGGTGCCCTCGGACCGTCCCGCCTGAGCCCGCCCATGCGCCCCTCCCCAGATCAGCTCGTCTTCAACGTGGTCTGGACGGGCACCGTGTTCGACCACCTCGAGCCGTTCGTGGCCAGCCAGCTGGCCCAGGACGGGGCCCGGTTCCGCTTCGTGGCCAACGCGTGTCCGGCCGATCAGGTGGCGGCGCTGGAGCGGTTCGCCGCCGCCCACCCCGGCCGGGTGGTCGAGGTGCTCGAGGTGTCCACCGAGCGCATGGTCCGCCACGGCGATGCGCTCGACGAGGTGCTGCGCACCCGCCACGACGGCGACTGGTTCGCGTTCGTCGACCCCGACATCGCCGCCCTCGGGCCGTACCTCGAGCGGTTCCGCGCCCTGCTCGACGACGCCGACGCCGTCACCTCCGGGGCGGAGGTGTGGTCGGACCGGAACGTGCGCCCCGGGGACCACCCCGGCGTGAGCGGCGAGCACTTCTTCGACCAGGACGGCTACACCTTCGGCAGCCCGCACTTCGCCATCTACCGCCGGGCGCCCCTGGTCGCCACGATGGACCGCTGGTCGGTCGGGTTCTCGAACGCCGGCAACGACCTCACCGACGCGGCCCGGGCCCGGCTCGTCGAGGTCGGCCGCAGCTACTGGATCTACGACACGGCCAAGATCGTCAACGTGCTGCTCCAGGCCGACGGGCACCGCCTGGTCCACGAGGAGCACCCGGCGCTGCTGCACATCGGCGCGGTGTCCCACCTCCTCGCCCCGCCCTCGAGCGCCCCGGCATCGCGGGGCCGCCCACCGGGCTGGGGCGAGGGGCCCGACTGGGGCGAGCAGCCCGGCCAGGCAGCGCGCCACCAGGTGGCCAGCTTCGCCGCCGCGGTGCTGGGCGCCGCCCTGGCCGGCCACGCGGTGCCCGAGGTACCGGCCGACGCCGACCCCCACCTGGTCGAGCGGCTCCACCGGGTGCGCACGGCGCTCGCGGAGCTCGTGGCCGCCCACCCGCCGCTCGAGCGGGAGCCGGCCCGGTGAGCGCGCCGTGGACGTTCCTCGAGTGGGACTCGGAGTTCTTCGGCCTGGGCATCGGTCGGGTGGAGCTCGACGGCCTCGACGACGCCGCGGTGGCCGAGGTCGAGGCCGAGGCCCGGGCGCAGGGGGTGGTGTGCCTCTACGGCTCGGTCGAGCCCGTCGACGCCCAGCTCACCTACCGGGTGCAGGAGCTGGGCTACCGGTTCGTGGAGAACGCCACCACGTTCGACCTGCGCCTCGACGAGCCCCCGATCCCGTGCCCGCCCGGGGTCACCGTGCGCCTGGGCACGCCCGACGACCTGCCCGCCCTCGCCGGGATGATCGACGGCCTGGCGCCCTGGAGCCGGTTCGCGGTGGATCCCCGCTTCGGGCTGGAGGCGTCGCGCCGCATGCAGCACGCGTGGGCCGAGCGCGGGGTGCGGCCCGGCTCCGACGAGCACCAGCTCGTGCTGGCCGAGGACGACACCGGCGCCATCGCGTTCATCACCCGCACCATCCACCCCACGCCTCGCGTCGACGGCGTGGGCACCACCGCCCGCGGCTCCGGTGCGGCCCGCTACCTGATCGAGGACGCCCGGGCCTGGGCGGCGCCGCACGCCCTGCTGGGCGGCCCGATCGCCTCGCGCAACGTGGCCGCCCTGCGCTACGTGAGCCACTGCAACTACCGCGTGGCCCACGTGCGCTACCTGTACCACCGCTGGCTCGACGAGGACCGGTGACGGCGTGAACGACCACCCCGACCGCATCCCGTTCAACCGCCCCGGCATCGAGGGCGAGGAGCTCGAGTACATCCGCCTGGCGGTGGAGCGGGGCCACACCTCGGCCGACGGGCCGTTCTCCGCCGAGGTGTCGGCCCTGCTGCGCGCCGAGACCGGCGCCCACGAGGTCCTCCTCACCACGTCGTGCACCGCGGCGCTCGAGATGTCGGCGATGCTGCTCGAGGTCGGGCCCGGCGACACGGTGGTGGTGCCCTCGTTCGGCTTCGTCACCACCGCGCTGGCCTACGCCCGCCAGGGTGCCCGCGTGCTGTTCTGCGACATCGACCCCCACCTCCTCGCGCTGGACCCCGAGCACCTCGCCGAGCTCATGGACCCCACGGTGCGGGCCGTGGTGCCGATCCACTACTCGGGGGTGGCGTGCGACCTCGACGCCATCGACGCGGTGCTGGCGCGCTGGCCCCGCGCCGACCTCGTGGAGGACAACGCCCACGGCCTCTTCGGCCGCTACCGGGACCGGCCGCTCGGCAGCTTCGGCCGCTTCTCCACCCTCAGCTTCCACGAGACGAAGAACTTCATCTGCGGCGAGGGCGGGGCGCTGGTGGTGAACCGCGAGGCCGACGTCGACCGGGCGCGGGTGATCTACCACAAGGGCACGAACCGGACGGCGTTCCTGCTCGGCCAGGTCGACAAGTACTCGTGGCAGGACACCGGCTCCTCGTTCGGGCTCTCCGACGTGCTCGCCGCCTACCTGCTCGCCCAGCTCGAGCAGCGCGAGTCGGTGCTGGCCCGACGGCGCCACGTGTTCGACCGCTACCAGGACGCCCTGGCGCCGCTGGCCACCGAGCTCGGGCTCACGCTGCCCACGATCCCGGCCGACCGCGTGCAGGCGTACCACATGGCCTACGTCCTCCTGCCCGACCGCGAGACCCGCGACCGCGTGCTGCAGGCGATGGTGGCCGCCGGGGTGCACGCCACGTTCCACTACGTGCCGCTCCACAGCTCGCCGGGCGGTCGGAAGGTGGCGGCCCGCGAGGTGCCCTGCCCGGTCACCGACGAGATCAGCGGCCGGCTCCTGCGGCTGCCCTTCTACACCGGGCTCTCCGACGCCGACCTCGACCGGGTGGTGGAGACCTTCGTGGCCGCCGCCCGCTGAGCGGGCGCCGGGTGGGGGCCGTGCTCAGCGCGGCGTGAGCCGGTCGGCCCGCTCGACCACGAACGACGTGCCGCCCCAGTTGACCTCCTTGAACCGCTCGAAGTGCCACTGGGGGTGGGCGGCGACGAACTCGAGGAACGCGCTGCGCTCGCCGGCCACGTCGTCGGCCGACCAGCACCAGTAGTCGTCGAACGCGAGGACCATGCCGTGCTTGAGGCGGGGGGACAGGAAGGCCAGGGCGGCCACGGTGCTCGAGTACATGTTGCAGTCGAGGTAGGCGAGGGCGACGTCGGTGGGCGCACCGGTGGCGCCGAGGGCGGGCAGCGTGTCGTCGTAGTAGCCGACCACCGCGGTGTAGGCGTCGCGCGGGATGCCGTGGTCGTCGCAGGTGGCGTGGAACGCCTCCACGCCGCCCTGCCCGGCGCCGCCCGACCGCCAACCCGGGTGGTGGTCCCGGGGGTCGGTGGCCTCGGGCAGGCCCTCGAAGGAGTCGAAGGCCCACAGGTGGCGGGGGGTCCCGGCGTGGCGGAACCGCTCGTGGGCCACCCGGAGCGTGTTGCCGCCCCAGGAGCCGAACTCCACGTAGTCGCCCGAGATGGCGTTCACGGCGAGGGCCACCGCCGCGTCCCACATGAACCGGTCGATGTCGTCGATCTTCTTGGCGATGGTGGCCAGCAGGGGGTTGGGCTCGGGATCGGTCACGGCGTGTCCTCCGGGCGGGGAGCGGGGTGGTCGGGTCGGGCGGGCGAGGTCAGGCGTCGGGCCCAGGCCATGCCCGGGCGCTCCACCAGCAGGTGCAGGCCGGTGGCGGTGAGCACCGAGCCGGCCATGGCGTAGAGCACGAACGGCACCACCGGCGGGGCCGGGTTGCGCTGGAACCACGCCGGCCCGTAGGCGCCGATCACGAGCGGGTGCAGGAGGTAGATCCCGTAGCTGATGGTGCCGAGGAAGGCCAGGCCGCTGGCCCGGGCGATGCGATCCGACGCCGCCCCCCACGTGCGGATGCACAGGATCAGCCCCGCCGTGGCGAGGCCGAGGGCCAGGGGCCACACGAGCAGGAGGTGGGTGTTGCGGTAGTAGGTGGGCTGGTTGGCGTGGTACGTCCACAGCACCACCGGGAGCGCCACGGCGGTCCCGCCGAGGAGCAGAGCGCGCGCCCAGGCCCGGGCCAGCAGGTCCCGGAACCACCGCGTGCGCTCGGCCAGGGCGAGGGCCATCCCCGCTGCGAACAGGTCGGCCACGCCGGGGAGCTGCTGCATGCGGTAGCCGGTGGTGACCGTGTCGGGGGACCACGCGAGGTGCCGCCACGCCAAGGCGGTGACCGTCAGGGCTCCGGCCACGAACCACCCGCCGCGCACCGAGCGCAGCACCCCGGCCAGCAGCGCCACCAGCAGGTAGAAGAGGACCTCCACCGTCAGCGTCCACCAGACCCCGTTGATCGAGTACCGCATGCCCGGGAACAGGCCGTGGAGCAGCACCAGGTGGACGGCCACGTCGGCCCGCCCGCCGGCGG
>JAHBSN010000014.1 GCA_019639095.1 Actinomycetota bacterium | reverse complement strand
TCAGCGTGACGCGAGCGCCCGACATGCCGAGCGGGTGGCCGATGGAGATGGCACCGCCGTTGACGTTGGTGATCTCGTCGGTGATGCCGAGGTCGGCCATGGAGGCCAGGCCCACGGCGGCGAAGGCCTCGTTGAGCTCGAAGAGGCTGATGTCGGACACGGACTTGCCGGCCCGCTCGAGGGCCTTCTCGATGGCGTTCGAGGGCTGGTGCAGCAGCGAGGCGTCGGGGCCGGCCACCTGGCCGTAGCCCACGATCTCGGCCAGGACGGGAGCGCCGAGCTCCTCGGCCTTGGCCTTGCTCATGATGATGAGGGCGGCGCCGCCGTCGGAGATCTGGCTGGCGTTGCCGGCGGTGATGTTGCCCTCCTTGTCGAAGGCGGGGCGCAGCTTGGCGAGGCTCTCGGGGGTGGTGTCGCCGCGGACGCCCTCGTCCTCGTTGACCACGACGGGGTCGCCCTTGCGCTGGGGCACCTCGACCGGGACGATCTCGTCGTCGAACAGGCCGTTCTTGAACGCGGCCGCGGCCCGCTGGTGCGAGGCGGCGGCGAAGGCGTCCTGCGCCTCGCGGGAGATGCCCTTGGGCTCCTTGGCGCAGTAGGCCTCGGTGCTGGCGCCCATGGCCACGTGGTCGAACTGGTCCCACAGGCCGTCGTACATCATCGAGTCGACCACCTTCTGGTCGCCGATGCGGTAGCCGCCGCGGGCGCCGGGGAGGAGGTAGGGCGCGTTGGTCATGCTCTCCATGCCGCCGGCCACCACGATGTCGGCGTCGCCGGCCTGGATCATGAGGTCGGCCAGGTAGATGGCGTGCATGCCCGAGGGGCAGACCTTGTTGACGGTGGTGGCGGGCACGCCCATGGGGATGCCGGCCTTCACGGCGGCTTGGCGGGCGGTGATCTGCCCGGCGCCGGCCTGGAGGACGTGGCCCATGAAGACGTACTCGACCTGCTCGCCGGTGATGCCGGCCCGCTCGAGGGCGGCCTTGATGGCGAAGCCGCCGAGGTCGGAGGCGCTGAAGCTCGCCAGCGCGCCGGAGAGCTTCCCGACCGGCGTGCGAGCGCCGGCGACGATGACGGATCCAGCCATGTGTGTGGTTCCCCTGTGGGTGCGGTGGGATGGTCCCGTCAGCGTACCGAGGGTGCCCACGCGCGTGTCCATCCGGTGAGGGCCCGAGGACGGAGAGGTGGCCGGTGGGAGGCCGGCCGGCGGTCAGTCGCCGACGGTGTTGAGCGCCTTGTCGAGGCGCGTGCGCAGCTCGCCGAGCTGGGTCTTGAGGTGCTCGCGCGCCTCGCTGAGCGTGGCCGTCTGGGCGGTGAGGTGGGCCACGGAGGCGGTGGCCTCGTCGTGGGCCCGCTGGCGGGAGGTCTCGATGAGGTGGTCGACCCGGGCCTGGGCGTCGGCCACGAGGCCGAGCGCCTCGGCCTGGGCGGCGGCGAGCTTGCCTGCGGCCTCGGTGCGGTCCTGCTCGGCGGCGGCCTTGACGGCCTCGGCCTCGGCGGCGGCCTGGGCGCGGATGGACGCGGCGTCGGCCTCGGCCTGCTGGCGGGTGGCGGCGGCCGACGCCTCGGCGTCGGCGCGCAGGCCGCCGGCCTGCTCGTGGGCGGTGCGCAGCACGGCGGCGATCTCCTCGCCGAGCTCGGCCCAGTCCTTGCCGGCGTCGCCGCGGGGGGCGGGCTCGGGTTCGGGAGCCGCCACCGGCTCGGGCGTGGGCTCGGGCTCGGGTGCCGGCTCCGCCGCGGCGGCGTCGGCCGCCTCCTGCTGGACGTTCGCGAAGGCCACCGAGACGGTGCGCAGGAACGTGCGCACCTCTTCCTTGTCGTAGCCCCGGAGGCCGACCAGGAACTCCTTGGTGGCGATCTCGTCTGGCGTGAGCGACATCTGCAGGTGCTCCATTGGGTCAAAGCGGACAGCGGCACCCTATCGGCGCAGGTCAGGCCGGGATGAGCGGATGGGCTCCCGCGGCTTGGTCGGGTTTTCGGGGCCGCCCCTAGGATGCCGCCCATGCAGGCGATCCTCGAAGCGATCCAGGCCGGCGCGTCCGGCGACGAGTTGGCGAACCTCCCGCTTCCCGAGTCCTACCGGGCGGCGTACGTGAAGCGGGACGAGCAGGACATGTGGGAGGGGGTCGCGTCGGAGGACAAGGACCCCCGCAAGTCGCTCCACGTGGGCGAGGTGGCCCTCCCCGAGGTCGCCCCCGACGAGGTCTACGTGGCCCAGATGGCGTCGGCCATCAACTTCAACACGGTGTGGACCTCCATCTTCGAGCCGGTGTCCACCTTCGGGTTCCTCGACCGCCTCGGCAAGGAGAGCGTGTGGGGCGCCCGCCACGCCCTGCCGTACCACGTGGTCGGCTCCGACGGCGCCGGCGTGGTGCTGCGGGTGGGCTCGGCGGTGCGCAACTGGAAGCCGGGCGACCGCGTCACCCTCCACTGCAACCACCTCGACGACCAGGACCCGTCGGCCCACGACGACTCCATGCTCGCCTCGAACCAGCGCATCTGGGGCTTCGAGACCAACTTCGGCGGCCTGGCCGACCTCACCGTGGTGAAGGCCAACCAGCTGATGCCCAAGCCCGCCCACCTCACGTGGGAGGAGGCGGCGTGCAACGCGCTGTGCAACTCCACCTCCTATCGCATGATCGTGAGTCCCCACGCCGGCGCCCTCCAACAGGGCCAGGCCGTCCTCATCTGGGGCGCCACCGGTGGCATCGGCGGCTACGCCGTGCAGTACGTCCTCAACGGCGGCGGGACCCCGGTGGGCGTCGTGTCGTCGCCCAAGCGCGCCGAGCTGCTCCGGGCCATGGGCTGCGAGCACGTCATCGACCGCCGCGAGGCCGGCTACCAGTTCTGGTCCGACGAGCACACCCAGGACGAGAAGGAGTGGCGCCGCCTCGGCAAGGACATCCGCGGCCTGATCGGGCGCGACGTCGACACCGTGTTCGAGCACCCCGGCCGCTCCACCTTCGGCGCCTCGGTGTTCGCCGCCGCGCGCGGCGGCAAGATCGTCACCTGCGCCGCCACCAGCGGCTACATGATCGAGTACGACAACCGCCACCTCTGGATGAAGCTCAAGAGCATCGTCAGCTCGCACTTCGCCAACTACAAGGAGGCGTGGGCGGCCAACCAGCTGGTGGCCGAGGGCAAGATCCAGCCCCTGCTGTCGAAGACCTACTCGCTCGAGCAGACCGGCGAGGCCGCCCTCGCCGTGCACAAGAACGAGATCGAGGGCAAGGCCGGCGTGCTGTGCCTCGCCCCCGAGGCCGGCCTCGGCATCGACGACCCCGAGTTCCGCGAGAAGGTCGGCGAGGACAAGATCACCCTCTTCCAGAAGGCAGCCGTCTGATGGGCCTCGAAGCCAAGAACCCGCTCGAGAACGACGACAAGATCGACGTGGAGGCCGCGTCGGTGGGCGGCCTGCTCACCGAGATCGACCACATCGCCATCGCCGTCGAGGACCTCGACGCCGCCATCGCGGACTACCGCGAGACCTTCGACGTCACCGTCGACCACCGCGAGATCGTGGAGTCCGACGGCGTGGAGGAGGCCCTGCTCAAGGTGGCCGACAGCTACATCCAGCTGCTCACCCCCACCCGCGGGGACTCGCCGGTGGCCAAGTACCTCGACAAGAAGGGCCCGGGCCTGCACCACATCGGCTACCGCGTGGCCGACTGCGCCCAGGCGCTCGAGGCGGTCAAGGCCGCCGGCCACCGCGTGCTCGACGAGGAGCCCCGCCCCGGCAGCCGCGGCACCACGGTGGCGTTCGTGCACCCCAAGGCCCTCCACGGTGTGCTCATCGAGCTCGTCGAGGAGTAGCCCCGTCGGGGCTGCCTGTCGCCGGGCCACGGCGCGGCGATAGCGTCGCCCGCCGTGCTCACCACCGCTGAATCCGCTGAGGTCGTCGGCGCGCTGCGCCGCGCCCGGCGCAAGCAGCGGGTGGCGTCGATCCACTGGGTCGACGCCCTCTACCAGGTGTACATCACCGGCCTCGTGGCCATCGTGGCCGTGGTGCTGCTGTCGGGCGCGGTGGGCGACGAGCGGGTGGCGCCGTCCACCCTCGTCGACATCCGCGCCCACGGCGCCGCCGTGCTCGGCACCCTCGCCGCCCTCGCGGTGTTCCTCGGCCTGCGCTCGGGCAGCCGGGGCGGGCCGCTCGCGCTGGAGCGGGCCGACGTCCGCCACGTGTTGCTCTCGCCGGTGGACCGGGGCGTGGCCCTGCGCGGTCCGGCGTGGCGCCAGCTCCGGTTCCTCTGCTTCGCGTCGGCGGCCGTGGGCGCCACCGCCGGGCAGCTGGCCCTGCGCCGCCTGCCGGGCAACGGGGCCGAGTGGATGGCCGTCGGTGCCCTGTTCGGCGTCACCGTGGTGGGGCTCGGGTTCGGCTCGGCGCTCGTGGCCGCCGGCACCGGGCTGCGCTCCTGGCTGGCCACCCTGGTCGGCGGGGCGCTGGTGGCGTGGTCGGTGGCCGACGCGCTGGATCGCGCCCCCACCGCCCCCACCTCGTTCTTCGGTCGTCTCGCCCTCTGGCCGCTGCGCACCGACGCCCTCGGCCTGCTCGGCCCCCTCCTGGCCGCCGCGCTGGTGGCCGTGGGCATGCGGCTGGTGAGCGGCACGTCGCTCGAGGCGGCCGAGCGTCGCACCGCGCTGGTGGGCCAGCTGCGGTTCGCCGTCACCCTCCAGGACCTGCGCACCGTCCTGGTGCTGCGCCGCCAGCTCGCCCAGGAGCGACCCCGCTCCCGGCCGTGGATCCCGCCGCTGCGCACCCACGCCACCCACCCGGTGCTCCAGCGCGGCCTGCGCAGCGTGGCCCGCTGGCCCGCCAGCCGCATCGTGCGGGTGGTGGTGCTGGCCGCGGTGGCGGGCGTGGCCATGCGCGGGGCGTGGGCCGGCACCACGCCGCTGATCCTCGTGGCCGGCCTCGCCCTCTGGGTGGCGGCCCTCGACGCCGCCGAGCCCCTCGGCCAGGAGATCGACCACCCGGGCCGCACCGACCTCTACCCGTTCGACCGCGGCGTCCTGTTCCTCCAGCACCTGCCCGTGGTGGGACTGGTCTCGGTGGCCACCGGGCTCCTGGCCGGCGTGACCGCCCTCGTGCCGCTCGGCTCGCCCGTGCCCGCCGGGCCGGCGCTGCTCGTGGGCGCCGTGGCCGGCCTGCTCGCCGGATGCGGGTCGGTGGTGAGCGTGGTGCAGGGGGCGCCGCAGGCCGTCGACGTGCTCGCCATGAGCACACCTGATATCGCCGGCATGCGCACCGTGGTGCGCACGGCCTGGCCGCCCGGCATGGCCGTGCTCGGCACGCTCCCGCTGCTGGCCGCCCGGGCGGCTGAGCGCGGGGTGTCGGACCCGCCGCCCATGGCCGCGGCCATGAACGTGACGCTGCCGCTGGTGGCGCTCGCGGTCCTGGTGGCCGGCTGGGTCCGCTTCCACGACGACATCCACGAGTGGCTGCGCCAGGCCGCCGAGCAGATGTCGCCCAGCGCCGTGGTGGAGAAGGCCGCCGCCGAGCGCGAGGCGGCCGAAGCGCGCGAGCGCGAGGCCCTCGCCGAGTCCCGGCGCCTCGCCGGCCTCCCCGACGGCGACGACGGCGATGCGGGCGCCGGCGACGGCGTCGGTGCGGCCCCGGCGAAGCCCAAGCCCAAGCCGGCCGCCAAGCCCAAGCCCAAGCCCGCCGACCCTGCCCCCGGGTTCCGCGGCGGCACCAGCGCCAAGCCCATCGGGCGACGAAGGGACACCAAGCAATGAGCACCGCACCGGCGCTTGCCGCCAAGGGACTCACCAAGACCTACGACGACCTCGTCGCCCTCCACCCGCTCGACCTCACCGTGCCCGCAGGCGGGTCGGTGGCGCTCATCGGCCACAACGGGTCGGGCAAGTCCACGTTCCTGCGCATGGTGGCCGGCCTGCTCGACCCCACCGGCGGCCACCTCGAGATCGCTGGGTTCGACCTGGGCGAGGTTGAGGCGCGCGCCACCACGTCGTTCCTCCCCGACGACCCGGTGCTCTACGACGACCTCTCGCTGCGCGAGCACGCCGAGTACGTCTCCCGCCTCCACGGTGGCGACGGCTTCGACGACTACGCGCTCGACCTGTGCGAGCGCCTGGGCCTGGCCGAACGCATCGACGACCTGCCGGCCCGCTTCAGCCGCGGCCTGCGCCAGAAGACCTCGATCGTCCTGGCCCTGGTGCGGCCCTTCTCGCTCCTGCTCGTGGACGAGCCGTTCGTGGGCCTGGACCAGCCCGGCAAGATCGTGCTGCTCGAGCTGCTCGACGAGGTGCAGTCCGACGGCGCCGCCACCATCGTGGCCACCCACGACCCGGCCTACGTCGACCGGGTCGACCGCAGCATCGCCCTGCGCGACGGCGAGGTGGTGTTCGACGGGCAGGCATCGGTCGACCAGGTGCTGGGCCTGGTGGGGGGCTGACCCTCCGCCCGCGGACCCCTACGCCGGCGCAGCCTCGATGCGCGCCACCGGCTCGAGCCGGTGGGCGTGGCGGCGCAAGGTGGCCATGAGCTGGCGGCCCACGGCCAGGATGATGATCGCGTTGGCGAGCGCGCCGGCGGCGTCCCACGCGAACGACGTGGCCACGTAGAACGACCAGTAGTGCCGGAGCGTCTCGGCGGTGGAGAGGCCGGGCTCCCAGCTGAGGTCGCCGCCGCCCCGCTGGAACGGCCAGAACCACAGGTTCATGATCGCCCCGAAGACGAACCCCCAGACCCAGCCGTAGACGGCGAGCACCCCCACCTCGCCCCAGGGCGACAGGTGGCGGGTGAGGCGACCGGCGAACCCGGCCCCGGCCCCCATGCCCGCCAGCGCCAGCATCTGGAACGGCAGCCAGGGCCCGATGCCGCCCGACAGCACGGCCGACACCACGAACGACGTCAGGCCGAGCAGCATCCCGAAGCGGGGGCCGAACGCGGCGCCGGCCAGCACCACGAGGAAGAACAGGCCGCTGCCCCCGCCGGGGAGGTCGAGCAGCTTCATCAGCCCGGCCAGGGCCGAGAGCATCCCGAGCACGGCCACCGTGGCGCCGTTCATGGTGCCGCGGCGCACCTCCAGCGTCACCGCCGCCACCGCCAGGGCGCCCACCGCCGCCGCCACCAGCGGGGCGTCGCCGGCGTGGGCCTCGTTGGGCAGCGCCTGGGCCGGCAGCCAGAACGGGTAGAGGAACGCGCCGAGCCCCACGACGAGCACCAGCAGGTACACCACCGACGCCCGCGCCCGCCCGATCAGCACCACCGTGCGCGCCGGGCCCGAGCCGACCTCGGGCGCGGTGGCCGTCACCGATCCGCTCCGGCATCGGCGTGGGCGGCGGCCACCTCGTCGACGGTGAGGAACGGGGGGAGCACCCGCAGGACCTGCGGGGCGAACAGCGATCCGGCGAGCACCTGGCGCGCCGGGCCGTCGGCCACCACCTCACCGTCGCCGAGCACCAGCACCCGAGACGCGACGCGAGCGGCCAGCTCCACGTCGTGGGTGGCCAGCACGACCGCCCCGCCGCCGGTGCGGTGGGCCACGAGGGCGCGCTCGAGGGCCTGGCGGGACGCGGCGTCGATGCCGCGCGTGGGCTCGTCGAGCACGAGCACGGGTGCGTCGCCCACCGCCACCGCGGCGATGGCCACCCGCTGCCGCTGGCCCACCGAGAGGGTGCGGGGGTGGCGCTCGGCGAGGTCGTGGAGGTCCAGCGCGTCGAGCCAGCGGTCGACGGCGGCGGGGTCCCGACGGCCGAGCAACGACAGCGTGGCCTCTACCTCGGCGCGCACGGTCGACGAGTAGAGCAGCGAGTCGGGCTCCTGGGGCACGTAGGCCACGGGCACCGTCGCGTCGACCGAGCCCGACGACGGCTCGTGGGCGCCGGCGAGCGCCCGCAGCAGCGACGTCTTGCCCGAGCCGTTGCGGCCCAGCACGGCCACCACCTCGCCCTGGCGAACCTCCAGGTCGACGTCGGCCAGCACGGGGCGCGGGCCGTGCGCCACCGCCACGCGGTGGGCCTGCACCAGGACGTCGCCGGTGGCCGGGGCCTCGGTCGGGTCGGTGGCGTCGGGGACCGGGACGGCCCAGGTCGGCGCCCCACCGGCGGTCCGCAGCGCGGCGCGCGCCTGGCGCACCGTGAGCGGCGGGGGCTCCCAGCCGAGCAGGCGACCGAGGTGGGTGACCGGCGGGGCGCCGGCGAGCGTGGCGATCACGGCGGCGGGGGCGCCGTCGGCGGCGACGGCACCCCGGTCGAGGACGAGGGCCCGGTCGGCCAGGGGACCGGCGCGCTCGAGGCGGTGCTCGGCCACCACGACGGTGGTGCCCAGGTCGTCGTTGAGCCGGCCGAGGGCGGCGAGCACGTCGTCGGCGCCCTGCGGGTCCAGCATCGACGTGGGCTCGTCGAGCACCAGCACCGACGGGGCCGCGGCCAGCGCACCGGCGATGGCGCAGCGCTGGCGCTCCCCGCCCGAGAGCGTGGCGGGGGAGCGGTCGCGCAGGTGGGCCACGGCCAGGGCGTCGAGCGCCTCCTCCACCCGCCGGCGCATGGCGGCGGCGTCGGTGCCGAGGTTCTCCAGCACGAAGGCGATGTCGTGCTCCACGTGGTCGACCACGAACTGCGCCTCGGGCGTCTGGTGCACGAACCCGACCACGTCGGCCAGGTCCCGCGGGCGGTGGGTGGTGGTGGAGCGGCCGCCCACCACCACGTCGCCTCCGAACGCGCCGCCCGAGCTGTGCGGCACCAGCCCGTTGACGGTGCGCAGCAGCGTGGACTTGCCCGACCCCGAGTCGCCCACCACCAGGACCACGCTGCCCGGCTCCACGACGAGGTCGACCGGGCCCAGCCGCACCGGCCCGTCGGGGTAGGCGAAGGTGGTGCCGGCCCAGGTCACGCCGCCCGGTTGGTGGCTCACGCCGGCACCCCGGCCTGGTCCGCCACGCGAGCGCCGCCGGGCGCGGCGGCTTCGGTGGCCCGGTCGTCGCCCGGCGCCACGGGCCGGGGCGGCACCAGCGCCGGCACGGCCAGCAGGGCCAGGCAGAGCAGGGGCCCGAGCGACACCGACGGGAACCGCAGCGGGTAGGCGGTCCACACCAGCGTGTCGTTCCCGAGGGCGCTCAGGGCGGCCATCCCCGCCGGGGCGGCGAGCACCACGGCGCCCACCGCCACGTCGGTCCGGGTGGCCCTCCGGGGCCGGTACCGCGTGGTGCGCGACCCGCGCGACGACACGAGCACGGCCCCCACCAGGCCGGCCACGCCGGCGCCCGCCGCCACCATCGCCCAGCCGGTGGATCGACCGACGAGGGCCACGAGCGACCCGCCCAGGGCGAGCAGCGACCCGAGCCCGAGCCAGCCCGCCACCCGGTCCGATGCCGAGCGCTCCAGCCGGGCGAACCCGCGCGCGTCCATCGACTCGGCCAGCGCCATCGCCCGCTCCAGCCCCGATTCCAGGATGGGCACCGTGAGCCGGACGAGCCGGCCGCGACGCACCACCCGTCCACCGGTGCGGGCGCGGTCGGCCTCGCGGGTGGCGGTGACCGCGGCCATCGTGGAGGGCACGAACGCCAGGGCGACGGTGACGATCAGGCCCGGCTCGTGGAAGGCGCGCGGCGCGGCCTGCACGAGCTCGTGGTGCGAGGCCACCGCGTTGAACGCCCCGAACGCCGCGAGCACGCCCACCACCGCGAACGCCTGGGCGGCGGACTGGAGGACCACCGTGGCCTCGATCGGGCCGCCCACCGTGAACCCGCCCACGATCCGCGGGAGGGTGGCCTGCGGGAGGATGAACCACACGTCGTCCGAAGTGGAGCCGGGGCTGACGGTGTGGGTGGTTAGGGCGGTGAGCACCACGCGCACCACGGCGAACACCACGCCCAGCGTGACCAGGATCGGGAACGCCTTGGCGAGGGTGCCGTCGAGCCGGTGGGCGCTCACCACCAGGAAGGCGATGGCCGTCACCAGCGCCACGTAGACCGGGCTCGGCGCCAGCTGCACGCATCCCGCGGCGGCCACGGCCCACAGGAGCCAGGTGACCGCGTGGAGTGGGCTCGTGGTGCGCATGGCGGTGGTGCGGTCGGGGTCGGGTTGACCGGTCCGGCGGCGACTCGTACCGTACGCAGACGACTGAGGTCGCTGGCAACCCGGATGTTGCCAGCGGTTGCGCACTCCGGTGCGTCGCAGGGGAAGCCGGTGCAAGTCCGGCGCTGACCCGCAGCTGTAACCGATCTCGCGATCGGGAGCCAGGTGACCTGCCTCCGTCCGCCCCCTCCGGGGAGCGTCCACCCACCGCCCCTCGGGGCACGATCGGGTCCTCGAGGTACGGGGCCCACGGAGGAACACCCATGGCGCTTCGTCGTCCGTTCGTCGCCGGTCTGGGCATCGCCCTGCTGGCCCCCCTGGTGGCGCCCGCCGCGTCGGCCGCGCCTCCGCCGGACCCCACCGTCACCCGCGCCGTCGACTACCTGCGCTCCCAGCAGCAGGCCGACGGCAGCTTCGAGGTGGCCCAGTTCGCCGGCTTCGAGACCCCCGACGCCGTCTTCGCCCTCGCGTCCGCCGCCCAGACCGGCCCGGCGTGGGACGTCAACGCCGCCCGCAACGCGGTCACCAGCCTGGTGAAGGGCGGCCGGACCCCGCTCGACGTGCTCGACGACCTGATCGACGACGATCCCGACCTCACCTCCAACGCCGCCGGCGCCCGGGCCGCCAAGGTGGCGGCCCTCGTGGCCCAGCCCCTCGGCCTGTCGAGCACCGACTTCGACCCGTCGAACGACAGCGTGGGCGCCGTCGACCTGCTCGGCCGGGTCGACCTGCACCGCGAGCCCGACGGCACCTACGACTTCGGCGCCCAGTTCAACGGCCTGCTGTACGCCGCGATCGCCATCGCCGGCGTCGGCGATCCGGTGCCGGCGCCCCTGGTGGGCCAGATCGTGGCGGCCCAGAACGGCGACGGCTCCTGGGACTACACCGGCGTCTCCAAGGACACCAGCGACGACGTCGACACCACCGCGCTCGCCCTGCTCGCCCTCGAGTCCGCCGGCCGGAAGGTGGGCGATGCCACGGTGAAGAAGGGTGTCACCTACCTGGGCCGGCGCCAGATGCCCACGGGGGCCTGGCAGGCCTTCGGCGCCGACGACCCGAACGCCACCGCGGTGGCGGCCGTGGCCCTCAGCGCCCTGCACCTCGACCTCAGCACCTCGAGCTGGATCCAGGGTCTCGACGTGGTCCGCACGGCCGTCCCCTACGGCACGCCCTACACCTGGCTCGCCTCGCAGCAGGACGCCACGGGCCGCATCAAGAGCCCCAACGACTCCTCGGGCGTGAACACCTTCGCCACCAGCCAGGGCGTCCAGGCGCTCACCCGCCAGTGGTTCCTCGACCCCGAGCACCGCGGCTACACCACCCGCCTGGCCCGCACCCTCGGCTCGCCCGACGCCGCGCCGGGCACCGCGGCGGCGACCGTGGCGTCGGACGCCCTCGGCCCCAACGTCGCCAAGGCCGGTGGGCGCACCAAGGCGGCCACCGCCGTGCTCACGTCGTCCTACGGTCGGGAGGCGGCGGCGGCCGACCTGTTCGTGCAGGCCTTCGACCGGGCCATCGACCCGGGCGGCCGGGCCTACTGGTCGAAGAAGCTGATCACCATCTCCCGGCCCGAGATGCTCTCGCGCCTCACCGGGTCGTCGGAGTTCTACCGGCTCGCCGGCGGCACGACCCCCACGTTCGTCGATGCCGCCTACGAGGCCGTGCTCGGCCGCAGCCCCGAGCCGGGCGGCCGCGCCTACTGGATCGGCCGGCTCGACAAGGGGGTGGCCGTGGAGCAGGTGGCGCGCAGCCTGGTGGCCAGCACCGAGTACCGCCGCCAGCAGGTGGACGCCGCCTACCAGGAGCTCCTGGGCCGGCCCGCCGACGCCGCCGGCCGGGACTACTGGACCAAGCGCCTGGCCACCACCCGCATCGAGGTGCTCCTCGCCGGGATCGCGGGCTCCCGTGAGCTCTTCGACTCGCTCTGATCGCCGTCGCCCGTCCGCCCTCGCCGGGCTGATCCTGGGGCTCGTCGCCGCCGTCGCGCCCATCGGCGCGCCGGCGGCGTCGGCGGCCACCGGTGGGTGCCGGGCTGTGTCGGGGGCTCCGGCGGCTGCGGGCGGGCCGCAACGGGCCACCGTGGTGGTCGACACCGGCTCGGGTGCGGTCTGGTCGGCGTGCATCTCGTTCCGGGGCGACGTCTCGGGCATCGAGGCGCTCGAGCTGGCCAAGGCCCAGATCCCCGGCCTCGCCCCCGTGTACGACGTGTACGCGGGCGAGGGGCGGGCGGTCTGCCGCCTGCGGGGCGTGGGCACCGATCCGCCCGACTGCCTGGGCAAGTCCATCGACTACTGGGGCTACTTCCGCAACGGCCGCTACTGGTCCACCGGTGCCGGCGCGGCGCGGGTGCGCGACGGCGACGTGGAGGCGTGGCGTTGGGGCTCGTCGGGCGCCAAGCCCCGCACGGCCACCGACGGCTACGAGGCCGCGCCCTACGTGGCGCCCACCACCACCGCCGCACCGCCCACCACGCGGCCGCCGGCCCCGCCGGTGACCGCGCCGTCCACGTCGCCGGCGCCCGCGGGATCCGGGTCGACGTCTGGATCGTCGGCCGGGCCGGCGCCCGCCGTCGCTCCCGTCGACCGCTCGGCCTCGCCGTCGACCACGACGACCACGACCACCGCCGAGCCCGGCGCATCGGGCGCCACCCCCACATCCACCAGCGAGCCGGCCACCACGTCGACCGCACCCGCCGCCGACGCCGCGGCCGACCCGGCCGAGGCCCGGCGGGCGGCTTCGGGCGGGTCCGGGGACGAGCTGGCGGCCGGCACGCCGGGATCGCCGGGCGGCCCCTCGCTCGACTCGGGCGACGGTGGGTCGAACGTCGGGTCGATCGCCGCGTTCGCCGCCGCGCTGGCGGCGGTGGCCGGGGCGGGCGTGCTCGTGCGGCGCCGCCGAAACGTCACCGCCTGATCCTCGCCGTCGCCCGTAGCGTCGGCGCCATGGACGATCGCACCCCCGACGACGAGCCCGTCGCCCGAGCCATCTGGCGACGGTTCGAGCCCATCCACGCCGTCACCTACTTCGCGCCCGAGTGCGAGGAGCGGTACCGGGCGCTCGGGCTGAAGGGCTTCTGGATGGGCTACTTCGCCTCGCGGTCGGCGCCGTTCGGTCGGTGCTCGCCGGAGCTCGCCAGCGCCACGTTCTTCAACTTCCGACCCTCGATGGCCGAGCGGGCCCTGCCCGACGCCTGGTCCTACGCCTCGCCCGAGGCGGTGCTGGATGCTCGACTCGCCGGCTCCGTGGCGGCGCTCCGCCGGGTGCTCGGCGAGGGGGCGGAGGGTCCCGTCGTGGCCGAGGCGGCCGAGCTCGCCGACGCCGCAGCCGTCGTGGCGCGGGCGTCGAGCGCCGGGAGGCCGCTCTTCGCCGCGCTGTCGGCGCTCCCGGCGCCCACCGAACCGCTCGCCCGCCTGTGGCACGCCGCCACGCTCCTCCGGGAGCACCGAGGCGACGGCCACGTGGCCGCCAGCGTCGCCGCGGGGCTCGATGGCCTCGGCGCCCACGTCACCTTCGCGGCGAGCGGCGCGGTGCCGAGGGCCCGGTTGCAGGGCGCTCGCGGCTGGACCGACGACGAGTGGGCGGCCGCCGAGGAGCGCCTGACCTCGGCCGGTTGGCTCGACGGCGAGAGCCTCAGCGAGGAGGGCGCCCGGCGCCGGGCCGGCGTCGAGGCGACCACCGACGCCCTCGCCGCAGGGCCGTGGCTCGGGCTCGGCACGGATGCGACGAATCGCCTGACGGTGTTGCTCGAGCCGATCGCCGTGCAGATCGCCAGGTCGGGGGCGGTGCCGTTCCCGAACCCGATCGGCGTGCCTGCGGTGGGCGGCGAATCGTCGATTAGGTGGTTTACCGATTCGCATACCGGGGGTATCCTGAGTTCGTGGACATGGACCCGCGCGATCCCGGAATCCCGGCCGAGGGCCGTTCCGATGCGTCGCGCTACCCCCTGTCCGTCCTGTCCCGCCTGGTCGACGCTGGCCTCGCCGAGGTGGTGATCCGTCCCGACGGCACCCCCACCCTGGCCGTCGACCCCGTCTTCGAGCGGGCGCGTGCCGCCGCCATGGCCGGCTTCGCCGATGTCGACCGCACCCGCGCCGCCCGCCACCGCCTCCACCCCACCCACCACCTCCGCCCCACCGGCTGATACGCGCCGGGAAGGTCTTCGTACCGCACCTCCGCCTCCCTCCCCCCGCCGCGGAGGTGCGGTACGAATGCTTTCGGCAAGGATGAGCGGATGCAGGTCCACCTCGTCGACGGCACCTACGAGCTGTTCCGCCACCACTTCGGTGCGCCCTCCCACCTGACCGACGACGGCAAGGAGGTGGCCGCCACCCGCGGGGTTGCCGGCTCGGTCCTGTCGATGCTGGAGGACGGCGCCACCCACGTGGGCGTGGCCACCGACCACATCATCCCGTCGTTCCGCAACGACCTCTGGGCCGGCTACAAGGACGGCGCCGAGGTGGACCCCGAGCTGCTGTCGCAGTTCGACCTGGTGGAGGACGTGCTGCGCGCCCTCGGCGTGGCCGTGTTCGCCATGGTCGAGTACGAGGCCGACGACGCCCTGGGCGCCGCCGCCCGGATCGCCGCCGCCGACCACCGCGTGGAGCGCGTGCTCATCTGCACCCCCGACAAGGACCTCGGCCAGTGCGTGGGCGGCAAGGTGTTCCAGTTCGACCGCCGCAAGGAGCAGCTGATCGGGGTCGAGGAGGTGCGCGACAAGTTCGGCGTCGGTCCCGAGTCGATCCCCGACTACCTTGCGCTCGTGGGCGACACCGCCGACGGGTTCCCCGGGCTGCCCGGCTGGGGTGCCAAGTCGGCCGGCGCGGTGCTGGCCCGCTACGAGCACCTCGAGCACATCCCCCGGGACTCCCACGACTGGGACCTCACCGTGCGGGGTGCCTCCAAGCTGGCCATGACCCTGCACCACCAGCGAGACGAGGCGTTCCTCTTCCGCGAGATCGCCACCATCGCCTACGACGCTCCAACGGTCGAGTCGGTGGACGAGCTCGAGTGGGCCGGCCCCACCGCCGACCTCCCGGCCCTGGCCGAGGCGATCGACGCGCCCTACCTGGTGCCCCGCTGCGAGCGCCTGCTGTCGGCCCGGAACGGCTGACCGGGGCTTGGGTCCTCAGCCCTCGCCGTCGGCGGCTTCGGCTCCGGCGGGGTCGGGCTGGCGGGCCCGGCTGGGCGCCACGCGGGGCGGCTCGTTGGGCTGCTTGGGGTAGACGGGCGGCCACGGCGCATCCATGAGCCCGTCGTCGAGGTCGCGTCGGTACCAGGCGAGCAGCGGCTCGATGGATTGGGGCGCATCGTCCATGCCGGCCCACGGATCGCCCTCGGCGGCCACCTTGTCGGGCACCACGGCGAGGGTGACGGTCTCGGGATCGACGGTGGCCACCTCGTCCCACGGGACCGGGCACGACACCTGGCCGCCCACCCGGGGCCGCACGCACCAGGCGCCGAACACGGTCTTGTGCGGGGCGTTCTGGTTGAAGTCGATGAACACCCGCTCGCCTCGCTCCTCCTTCCACCACTGGGCGGTGATGAGGTCGGGCCGTCGCCGCTCGAGCTCGCGGGCCACCGCCACCGCGGCGGCTCGCACCGCGTAGGAGTCGTGCTCGCCGGCCACCCGCACGTAGACGTGCAGGCCGCGGTTGCCGGTGGTCTTGACGTAGGACGTGATGCCCTCGGCGTCGAGCAGCGCCTTGGTCTCGTGGGCCGCCTCGCGCACCTGGTCGAACGTGACGCCGGGGGAGGGGTCGAGGTCGATGCGCAGCTCGTCGGTCACCTCCGGGCGGGCGGCGCGGTAGGGCCACGGGTGGAAGCCGAGGCAGCCCTGGTTCACCGCCCAGAGCAGGTGGGCGAGGTCGGCCACCACGAGGGCGTTGCTGGTGGTGCCGTTGGGCGTGGACACCTCGGTGGTCTGGAGCCACTCGGGGGCACCCGCCGGCACCCGCTTCTGGAAGAACGACTTGCCGTGGGCGCCGTCGGGGAAGCGCTGCATCATGGTGGGCCGCCCGCCCATGGTGGCGAGGATCGGACCCTCCACCGCCTGGTAGTAGCGGACGAGGTCGAGCTTGGTCTCGCCCCGGGTCTTGAAGAACAGCTTGTCCGGGCTGGTGATGCGGACCTCGCGCCCGCTCGCCTCCACCGTCACCGCATCGGTCGCCATCGTCGGACGGTACCCCGGCGGTAGCTTGCGCCGATGGCCGAGCCCGGGGACCAGCCCGATCCGGAGGTGGTGGCGGCCGAGGAGGTGGCGCTGGTCGACCGCCCGCTCTCGCTCGTCGACCATGACCATCGCTGGATGGGCGAGGCCCTGGCCATGGCCGAGAAGGCGCTGGCCATCGGCGAGCTGCCCATCGGCGCCGTGGTGGTGGTCGACGGGCGGGTGGTCGGTCGGGCGTTCACCCAGGAGGCCACCCAGGGTCGGCTGCTCGTGCACGCCGAGCTCCTGGCGCTCGACCAGGCCGACCGCATGATCAGCGTCCGCAAGGGCCCGGCCGTGCTCTACACCACGCTCGAGCCGTGCCTCATGTGCCTCGGCGCCGCGTCGGTCGCGGTGATCAAGCGGGTGGTGTTCGCGCTCGACTCGGAGGGCGACGGCGCCGGCGAGCTCAGCCGGCTCTGGGACGAGCACCGCTCGGGTGGCGACATCCCGCACCTGCGCCTGCCTCCCGTGGAGGGCGGGGTCCGCGCCGAGGAGTCACGGGAGCTCTTCGCCCGCTTCGTGGCCGGTCGCCCGTCGCCGGCCGACCCCCTCGCGCGTTGGGCCGCCACCCTGGTGGTGGCGGCCGGCGATGTTTCGGCGGGTGGCGACGAGGCTGAGTGCGAGGCGCACGCCGAGCCGGAGGCGTAGCAGCCCAGCGCTCGGGTGGGCGCGCTGGTGGTCGTCCAGCGACCACGAACGCGCCCACCTCGGCGGCAGGCTGCGAGGTCAGACCGGGCGGAGGGGCTGGTGGGGGCGGTCGGGCAGGGTGATCGTGATGGGGTCGCCGGGCCGGACCTGGCCGCCCTCGAGCACCACCGACATCACGCCGCCCTGGCGGATCAGCTCGCCGTCGGCGTCTCGGTCGAGCACCGTCGCCTGCAGCCCGGGGGCGATCCCGTTGAGCTGGCCGCACGGGTTGCGCAGGCCGGTGAGCTCGACCACGGCGTCGGACCCGAGTCGGAGCCGGGTGCCCACGGGCAGGTCGAGCAGCGGCACGCCCCGAGTGGTGACGTTCTCGCCCATCTGCCCGGGCGCCACGTCGAACCCCTCGGTGCGGAGGCGGTCGTGGAGCTCGCCGTGGATGAGGTGGACCTGGCGCAGGTTGGGCTGGGTCGGGTCGGCCCGCACCCGGGACCGGTGCTTGACCGTGGCCCCGGCATGGGCGTCGCCCTCCACCCCGTGGCCGGCGACGAGGGTCACCACCGGCTGCGCCGGCTTCGACATGGTGTGCGTCGGACTCGACGACACCCCCTCCACCACGGGCTGCGAGTCCTTCCCGGCCATGGCCCGGAGCCTGCCAGCCCCTCATCGGCCCACCAAGCGAAAACGGGGTGGCTGCTAGCGTGACCGGGTCCCGGAGACGGGCTGGCCCCCATCGTCCAGCGGCCTAGGACGCCTCCCTTTCAAGGAGGTAACACGGGTTCGAATCCCGTTGGGGGTGCCGGGCACAAGCCCTTGTGTGGCAACGATCTCGGGCCGTCTGGCGGCTGCGCCAGAGGCTTCCGGCCGAGATGGGGCCCGGCACCTCGTAGCCAGCCGGACGAGGCGTGCCGACGACCTTCCCTGCTCACCAGCAGGGGGCACATCGTTCGTGCCATGCCCCATCGATCGGCGGGCGCGGTTCTGCCGTCCATGCGATGCAAGCTGCTTGGCGGTGGTCGTACGGTGACGATCGAGGTGTGCCCGGAGCGCGGATGGGGGAAGTCGTCCCCGACGAGCCAGAGCCCAGCGTGACGGTTGCACGAACCCACAGCCACCGAGGAGTGACCGGTTGACCACCGCCATCGCCACCCACGAGCTGACCAAGCGCTACGGCGAGGCCCGGGGCGTCGAGGCGCTCGACCTGGAGGTCCCCGCCGGCGAGGTGTTCGGCTTCCTCGGTCCGAACGGCGCCGGGAAGTCCACCACGATCCGCACGCTGCTCGACTTCCAGCACCCGACCTCGGGAACGGCCGAGGTGCTCGGGATGGACTCGGTCGCCCAGAGCGTCGAGATCCGCGAGCGCGTCGGCTACCTGCCCGGCGACGTCCACCTGTTCGACCACATGACCGGCCAGGCCCACCTGGACTGGTTCGAGCGAGCGCGAGGATCCCACGATCCCACCTTGGTGGCCTCCCTCGTCGAACGGTTCGAGATATCGCTCGACCGCAGGGTGGAGGACCTCTCGAAGGGCAACCGCCAGAAGGTGGGCCTCCTGCTCGCCTTCGCGCACCGCCCCGAGCTGCTCATCCTCGACGAACCCACCAGCGGACTGGACCCCCTCGTGCAGGCCGAGTTCGACCAGCTCCTCCGCGAGGCCGTGGCCGAGGGCCGAACGGTGCTGCTGTCGTCGCACTCGCTCGACGAGGTCCAACGGGTGGCGGACCGGGTGGCCATCATCCGCGACGGCCGCCTGGTCGTCACCAACACGGTCGAACAACTTCGCGCCGACGCCCCCCGGATCATGAGCGTGCGCCTGTCTGCCCGAACCGATCCGGCCCGGTTCCGGGTGGTCGACGGGGTGGTGGCGGCAACGGGCCGCGAGGACTGGATCGACCTGCGTCTCGACGGCGATCTCCGACCGGCGCTGCGGCTCGCCCTCGAGATCGGCCTGGATGACCTGACGGCGCGCCACGCCGACCTCGACGAGCTGTTCCTCGGCTACTACCAGGATGACGAGGCCCGCTGACATGGCCACGGCGCCGATCGCCGCACTCGACCTCCGGCTCCGCCGCAAGAGCCTCATCGGCTACTCGGTGGGGATGGCGGGCTACATGCTGGTCATCGTCGCCCTCTACCCGGCGTTCAAGAACTCGTCGAACCTCGACAAGCTGACCCAGAGCTCCGAGGGTGTCGCCGCCCTGTTCGGCATCTCCGGATCGATCACCTCGCCCACCGGCTGGATCAGCGCCAACGCCTACGCCAACTTCTTCCCGCTCATCGTGCTCCTGCTCACCATCGGCTACGGCGTCGCCGCGTTCGCCGGCCAGGAGCGCGACGGTCACCTCGAGCTCATCCTGTCCCTGCCCTACGCCCGGGCCAGGGTGGCCGGCGAGAAGATCGGCGTCCTGGTCCTGCAGGCCGTCATCCTGTCCGCCGTGGTGCTCGCCACGCTCCTTCCCGGCCCCGCCTTCGACCTCCACCTCCCGCTTGGGCACCTGACCACCGCCACCCTGGGAATCGTGCTGCTCGGCGTCGACTTCGGGCTGCTCGCCATGGCCCTCGCCGCGTCCACCGGCAACCGTGGCAGTTCCCTCGGCATCACCTCGGCGGTGGCAGCCGCCTCCTACCTCGTGGCGACCCTTGCCCCACTGGTCCACTGGGCGAAGCCCGCCCGCTACGCCTCGCTGTTCTACTGGTCGGCGAGCAACAGCCAACTCGAGCATGGACTCGGTTGGGCCGGGCTGGCCATCCTCGCCGGGACCGGCGCCATCCTCGCCACCATCACCATCCGGTCGTTCAACCACCACGACCTCCGTGGATGACCAGCCGTCGATCTGGTCCGTCGCCCTGCCCCTACCATCGGGAGCGCCATGGAGACCCGGGACGCGACGATCGCGGTGCGGTTGGGCTTCATGCCCCCGTCGCAGGCCATCCCCGACCCCGATCGCCCTGGGCTGCTGCGAGCCGGGCCGCGCTCGTCGGCCCCCTACGGGAGCGAGGGGATCGAGTTCCACACCTGCCTGGCGACCGACGGGTGCCAGGACGACACCCTGCGGCCGGACTTCCTCGAGATGGGGTTCGACACCGTGGACCTGTCGGCCTTCGAGGACCTCCAGCGGGTGCTCGAGCGGGTGACGAGATCGGGGCGGATCACCGACGAGGACGACGCCGCCATCCGCGCCGCGCTGAACGAGGCCACGCTCGTCTGCGGCAGCTCGACCGTCCTCACGGTGGACCAGATCGCCGACGAGCACGTGGTCATGCGCCGGTCCGGACCCAACGGCATGGTCGTGGTCGGCCCGGGCGAGGCCGGCCCGACCCTCCACAGCGCGTCCACCTCGATCCACGCGGATCAGGACGTGTACGGCATGCCGCTGGCCCGGCACGCCGATGGCCGGTCGCCGTCGCTGCTCCGCCACAACTCGCCAGACGGGCGCAACCACGACTCCCGGACGATGATCGTCAACGTCTGGATCCCGCTGCACCAGATCACCCAACCGCTGGTGCTCGCCGACGGCCGCAGCATCGACCGACGTCGCCACCAGCTCCGGTACGGGCTGCCCACCTCACCGCTCCTCGATCGCTACGAGGAGCAGTCCATCGACGACACCTGGACGTTCCTCCACGACCCGAGCCAGCGCTGGTACCTCCGGTCCGACATGGACCACCGCACCGCGTACGTGTTCGACACGCTGAGCACGCCGCACGGTGCCGGCACCCTGCCCGGCGAGGCGCTCGCGGAGCAGTGCTACCGCGCGCTGGAGGAGGCCGAGGCGGCGGTCGAGGCCGGCGATGTCACCGCGCTGACCGAGGCGCTCGGTCCCGCAACCGCGGTGGAGATCCCCGACGACGTGACCCCTGCGCTCCGCGCCGCCATCGCGGAGATGGTGCGCGTGGCGGAGGTGGCGGATCGCGATCCGGCGGCGGTGTGCGGCGAGGGAGCCGATGCGTGGTCGACCGCCTCCCGCACCGCGCGAGACCGGGTGATCCGCACGTCCCTGGAGGTGCGCGTGCTCGTCCTCGTCGACTAGCGCGACCGGGTCGCCACCTGCGCGGTCAGGTCGGCACGGTCTGATCCGGCCACCCGCAGCCGACGAGACCGTCGCCGGATGCTCCGGTAGCGTTCGCGCATGCCCGATGCGGCGCCCAACCAGCGCCAGGCCGAGACGCCCTGAGCCGTCGCATGCCTGACCCCTCTGCCGTGGTGGCCGGCGAAGCCGAGCTGGAGCAGGTCGTCGGGCGGCGCCCTGGGGCGATCATGCTCAAGTCGATCGGATCGCTCGACGAGCACTGCGAGCGCCTGCTGGCGTGCTCGCCCTTCGCGATGGTCGGCACCACGACCGCCGAGGGGTCGTTGACGACGATCGCGCTCGGCGGTGAGCCGGGCTTCCTCGCTCCCCGGTCCGAGGCCGTGCTCGAGCTCGGCGACCTGGCGGGGCGTCAGCTGGCGGACGGCGCGCCGGCCGGACTGATCGCCCTGGTGCCCGGCTACGGCGAGACGCTGCGGATCAACGGTCGGATCCGCGTCGAGGGCGGCGCCGTCACGCTCGACGTGGAGGAGGCGCTGCTCCACTGCGCCAAGGCGATCATGCGATCCGGGCTCTGGATCGAACCAGCCGCCGAGCCCTCCACCACGCCGGTCGACGAGGGCTCGCCGTCGCTCGGCGTCTTCCTCGCCGGGGCGCCGTTCGTGGTCCTGGCCTCCACCGATGGCGACGGGCACGCCGACGTGAGTCCGCGTGGCGACCCACCCGGCCTGGTCCGCCAGCTCGACGAGGCGACGATCGCCATCGCCGACCGACCCGGCAACCACCGCACCGACACGCTCCACAACCTGGTGGCCGATCCGCGCGTCGCGCTGCTCGCCCTCCGGCCCGGATCCGACGAGGTGGCGGAGGTACGGGGCACCGCCCGGGTGTGCACCGATCGGGCGCTGCTCGAGTCGATGCGCATCCGCAACCGGACGCCGAAGGTTGCGATCCTGATCGACGTCGAGCGCGGCGAGGTCCGCACGGAACCCGCCCTGGCCGCTGCCGACCTCTGGAACCCGAGCCGGCACGTCGCCGAGGGCGCCCTCCCGCGGGCGGCCACGATCTGGGCCGACCACGTGCGGCGCAACACCGATCCGAGCACCGGGGCCAAGGTCGCCCGCCGCCTCGTCAGCGAGCGGGCGCTCGCCGCCGGGGTCGCGCTGGACTACCGACGCAACCTCTGAGCCGGGCGCGTCCCGGTTCGGGTGCCCGTCAGGTGGTCAACTCCGGGCTCCCGGTGCCGATGGATCTGCACCTTCCAAACCGGCGCGTGCAGAGCCACGGGCCGATCGGGCAGTCTCGGCGGAGGTGGGTGCGAGTGGCGAACGAAGCGGATCTGGCCACCGCCGTCGCCGACGCCGTCCATCCGCTGGGCGTCATGCAGCGGATCACCGACCGGACGCTGGGGCTGATCGAGTCCGCCCAGGGCGTGATGATCGGCGTGGCCGACCCGAGCGGGGTCACCTACGTCACCGGTTCGGGGAACCAGACGCTGCTGATCGGGACGCGCGTGGAGCTGGGCTCGAGCCTGACCGGGGTGGCGGTCCGCACCGGCGAGGTGCAACGGTCGGCGGACACCGAGCTCGACGATCGCGTCGACCTGGAGGCCTGCCGTCGCCACCACGTCCGGTCGCTCGTCTGCATCCCGCTGCAGCGTGACGACGAGGTGATGGGGGTGATGGCGGTGAACGCGCCGGTGCCCGACGCCTTCACCGACGCCGACGTCGACGTGCTCACCCAGCTGGCGACGTTCATGGGTGTGGCGATCGGCTCGGCCCGAGACCTCCACGCCGTGAGCTCCGAGCTGCTGGGGTTCGGCTCGACCACGCCGTCGGGCGCCCCCGCGACCGCGGCGCACCGCTACGTGATGGGGGTCGTCAACGCCGCCGAGGCGACCCGACTCGAGAACTGCGAGCGCATCGAGGCCATCCTCGGCGACCCCGCGCTCCTCTCCACGGTCTTCCAGCCGGTGGTGGACCTCGCCTCGGGCGAGACCGTGGCCTACGAGGCGCTGTCGCGGTTCCACGTCGCCCCCTACCTCCCGCCCGACCGCTGGTTCGCGGAGGCCCACGCCTGCGGCCTCGGCGTGGACCTGGAGGTCCTGGCCCTCGAGCGGGCGTTCGCGGTCCTGCCGTCGCTGGCCGACGGGCTGGCGCTCAACGTGAACGTCGGACCGCACGTGGTGGGCACGTCGGCCTTCCTCGACGCCCTCGCCGGCGTGCCCGTCGACCGCGTGATCCTCGAGCTGACCGAGCACCACGCGGTGGAGGACTACCCGGCGCTGATCGCCGCTCTGCGGCCGCTGCGCCGAGCCGGACTGCGCGTGGCGGTCGACGACACCGGCTCGGGCTACTCGAGCCTGGCGCACATCCTCAAGATCGCTCCCGACTTCATCAAGCTCGACTGCGAACTCGCCAGCACCATCGACCTCGACCCGGTGCGACGTGCCCTCGCTGCATCGCTCGTGGCGTTCGCGGCCGACACCGGCGCCGAGATCGTGGCCGAAGGGGTCGAGAACGCCGACGAGCTCGCCGTGCTGCGCCGCATCGGCGTCCGCTTCGCGCAGGGCTACCACCTCGGCCACCCCGCCCCGCTCGCGCCGGCGCCGGTGGTCAACCCCGCCCGGCTGGCCGACGGCGAGGGTTGACCTCCGGGCCGACCTCGACGATGTCGGCCCGCACGACGTCGCCGTCGCGCAGCTCGAGCCAGGCGACCGTGTGGACGGGCTGTCGCCGGCGCTGGGTGGGGGATCCGGGATTGACGAGCAGCTGGCCCCGGTCGGATCGGTGCACCAGCGGCTGGTGGCTGTGGCCGAACACCACGACGTGGTCCTCCGGGAACATCCGGTGGACGCGGCGCTCGCGTCCGGCGCTCGGCCCCGTCTCGTGCACCATCGCGATCCGCACGCCACCGAGCTCGACGCGCACCTCGGTCGGGAGCCGCCCCGCGAGGGCGTGGTCGTTGTTGCCGAGCACGGCGTGCAGCTCGGCGCGGGTGGCGAAGGCGTCGAGCACCGCCTGATCCAGCACGTCGCCGGCGTGCAGGACCACGTCGGCCTCCTCCGCCAGCTCCCACACCTCGGGTGGCATCCGATCCAGGCGGTGACCGGTGAGGTGCGTGTCGGCCACCACCAGGACCCCGATCCCGGACCGGGTTGCAGCCGCATCCGCCATCGCTCCACCTTCGCACGCGGACCACCGCCCTCGGTCCGGTCGGTCGTCGGTCGGATGGGTGTAGTGGACGCCTCGTTGGGAAGTAGCCCCCTTGCCCGGTCGCACCCGGACCGACCGGCCGGCTTCGGGTACCTCCGGGCCACCACCAGGGGTCAGGGCGTGACGATGGCGAAGTCGGGGTCGGGCTCGGCGAGCAGGCCGGCGAGCTGGCCGAGCTCGGCGATGTCGCCGTCGACCACGATCGTGCCGTCGCCGAGGGCGGTGGCCAGGTCGAGCGTGCCGGTGATGGCGCCGATCACCGCGACGCGGGCGAGTCGCAGGGTGGTGACCCCGTCGGGCGTGGCCTCGACCGTCCGGTGGTGGAGCGCGCCGTTTCGGAGCTCGGCCAGGTGCACCACGCCCTCGTCGGTGATGTCGAACGCCAGGCGGACGTTCACGTCCCACGCCTTGGGGCCGTCGACGCGGATGGCGATGCTGTCGAGCACCTGGGTGACGGTGAGCGACGTGAGCATGTCCGGCGGCACCGACGCGGGCGTGCCGAACCCGCCGTGGCGCAGCTCGGTGGCGCCGGCGAGGAAGGCGTTGCGCCACGTGCCGCACTCGGCGCCGAAGCCGATCTGCTCGAGGGCGTCGGCCAGGACCGCCTTGGCCTCGGCGTCGGTGTCGTCGGCGAACACGAGGTGCTTGCCCACCTCGGCGCACCAGCGGTAGTCACCCTCATCCCAGGCCTGGCGGGCCACGGCGAGCGCGCCGTCGCGCCCGCCCATCGCCGCCACGTAGCGGGTGGCCACGGCCTCGGGCGGGTGAGGCCAGAGGTTGGCCGGGTTGGCGTCGTACCAGCCCATGTAGCGCTGGTACACGGCCTTCACGTTGTGGCTGATCGAGCCGTAGTAGCCGTGGGTGTGCCACTGCTCGGCGAGCGTGGGCGGCACCTCGAGCACCTCGGCGATCTCGGCGCCGGTGAAGCCCTGGTTGATCATCCGCAGCGTCTGGTCGTGGAGGTAGAGGTACAGGTCGCGCTGCATCTCGAGGAACTCGACGGCGCGCTCGCGCCCCCACGTCGGCCAGTGGTGCGAGGCGAAGACGACGTCGAGGTCGTTGCCCCAGAGGTCGATGGTCTCGGTGAGGTAGTGCGCCCACGCGTGGGCGTCGCGCACGAGCGCGCCGCGGATGGTGAGGATGTTGTGGAGCGTGTGCGACGTGTTCTCGGCGGTGCACAGCGCCTTGTGCGCCGGGAAGTAGAAGTTCATCTCCGCAGGTGCCTCGGTGCCCGGCGTCATCTGGAACTCGATCTCCACGCCGTCGATCGTGAGCCGCTCGCCGGTGCGGGTGACGTCGACGGTGGGGGCGATCAGGCTCACCTCGCCGGTGCTGGTGGTCTGGCCGAGGCCCGATCCGATCTGACCGGCCGGACCCTTGTCCAGCGCGGCGCCGTACATGTAGCCGGCCCGGCGGGTCATGGCCGTGCCCGCGAACACGTTCTCGGCGATCGCGTGGTGCAGGAAGCCCTCGGGGGCGACGATCTGGACCTCGCCGGCGTCCACCTGCTCCTGGGTGACGAGCCCCTTCACGCCGCCGAAGTGGTCGACGTGGGAGTGCGTGTAGATCACGGCCCGCACCGGCCGCTCGCCGCGGTGCTCGGTGTAGAGGGCGAAGGCGGCGGTGGCCGTCTCGCAGCTGATCAGCGGGTCGATCACGATGACGCCGGTCTCGCCCTCGATCACGCTCATCACCGACAGGTCGAAGCCGCGGAGCTGGTAGATCCCGGGCACCACCTCGAACAGCCCGTCCTCGATCAGCAGCTGGCCCTGGCGCCACAGGCTGGGGTTGGCGGTGTCGGTGGCCTCGGCGTCGCGGAGAAAGTCGTAGGCGTCGAGGTCCCAGACCACGCGGCCGTCGGCGGCGGTGATCTGGCGCTGGGCGGTGCGGCCGACGAACCCCCGCGTGGCGTCCTCGAAGTCCTGCCGGTCGGCGAACGGCAGGTCGGTGGCGCACGCTGCGATGCGCTCCCGGGTGGCGGCGGTGGCGGTCTTTGCGTCGTCGGTCATGTCGGCCTCCTCGGGCGGTGCTCGCCACCACGCCGTCGTGGTGCCCTGGTGAGCGACGGGGAGCGTAGAGCCAGGAGGCCGGCGCCGAAGGGCGCCCTTTGGCCGTGGAGCTTCAGCGCCGGTGGATCGGGAGGTCGTCGGGTCTGCCGTCGGGGTCCAGGGTCTTCTCGCTCGCCGCACGTGCGCGATGACAACCGCCGAGGTGTCGCCGAGCAGGTAGCGGGGACCGCCGCCGAGGGCGGCGGCCACGTCAGCGGGGTTGTAGAGGGTGCAAGTTCGGGTTGGTGATCCGAGCTCGGCTGGCGACTCAGCAGGCGCGGAGGAAGATCTGGGTGATGTAGAAGTGGCTGCCGCGCTTGGCGACGCCCACACCGACGTGGGTCCAGTTGCCGAGCAGGTTCGCCCGGTGGATCGGCGACTTCATGAACTCGCCCATGATCCACTCGATCGACGGCCCGTAGCCGACGTTCTCGCCGACGTGGCACCATCCGGGCAGGCCGCTGGTGTCGACGACGTTGCCCCCACCGGAGTGCTCGAGCACCCCGGTGCCGGCCATGTGGTCCGACCAGCGCTGGGCCTTGGCCAAGGCGGTGGACTGACCGGTCAAGGGCGGGAGCTTCTGGGACGACCGCACTGCGTTGAGGGCGGCGAGCGCCGCCAGCTGGTCTGAGCCCCACCCTCCGGGCGCCACCGTGCCCGTTCGGCGCTGGAACTCGCCTGACTCCGAGAAGCCGAGCATGACCGAGCCGCGGCCCTGACCTTTCCGGAGCGCGTTCACCCAGTGCTGTAGGCCGGCGGCGTCCGGTGATCGCCCGAGCACGTTGCGGTACACAAGTTCGACGAACTCGGCATCGGTGAGCGAGCCGTAGCGGTTCCTGAACTCGCTCGACCGGGCGAAGAACTCGGAGATCGACGGGAGCGAGGCTCGCCTGCTGGCGTAGCGCTCGGCCCAGTAGTCGATCTCCTTCTGGCTGGGGTCGCGCAGGAAGTAGGCCTTGTAGAGGCGCAGCACCGAGTGCTGCTGGGCCAGCGTGGCCGCCTTCGTCGCCGGCGCGGCCGCAGCGGGCGCCTCGACGCCGGCCACCGCGCTCACCCCGCACAGCAGGGCCACGGCGATCGCCGCCGCCACCCGCCTCGTGCGCATCGATCGTGCTCTGCTCGCACCGCCGTGCATCGGTTGCTCCCCAGATCGTCTCGCCCGACGGGCAACCAGCCTAACGGGGTTCAGCGACGAATGAAAGAGGTGTCTGCTATGGCCGGTCCGCGTTGGCCCCGGTGAGCACCGCCACGATGGGCGACCCGTCGCCCCTAGCGGCGGCGAGGGCGGCGGCCACGCTCGTCGCCCCGCTCGGCTCCGATGCCAGCTCGGCCTCGGCCCGCAGCAAACGGGCGGCCGAGGCGATCGCCGCCTCGCTCACGGTCACGGCCTCGTCGACGAACGCCAGGAGGTGCGGCCACGGCACGTCGCCCACCCGCTGCACGCGGAGCCCGTCGGCCGCCGTGCGAGCCATCTGCTCGGCGGGCAGCGCCACCGGTCGACCGGCTCGGCGCGACGCCACGTAGTCGGCCGCCACCTCGGGCTCCACCGCCACCACCCGCCCGCCGGAGCCGGCGAGCTTGGCTCCGGCCGCCACGCCACCTGCGAGGCCGCCGCCCGACACCGGCACGAAGATGGTGGGGGTCGCCCCCTCGGGCAGGTCCTCGAGGACCTCGAGGGCGATCGTGGCGGTGGCGGCCACGACCGCTCGGCTGTCGTAGGGCTCGACCATGGTCAGGCCCTCGGCGGCGGCCAGCTCCGCGGCGCGCTGCTGGCGCTCCTCGCTGGCCGGCCCGACGAGCACGATCCGTGCACCGAGGGCGGCGGTGCGCTCGCGCTTGATCTCGGGTGCGTCCGTCGGCATCACGACCGTGACCGCCACGCCCAGCGCGGCCCCGGCGTGGGCCACGGCGATGGCGTGGTTGCCCGACGAGTGCGCCACCACGCCACGCGCTCGCTCGGCCTCGCCCAACCCCAGCATCGTGTTGATCGCGCCGCGGAGCTTGAACGAGCCGACCGGCTGGAGGCTCTCGGCCTTCACCAGCACGCCGGTCGACCCCAGCGGCACCAGCGGTGTCCGCGCGACGTAGGGCCGGATGCGCTCGTGGGCGGCCACGATCTCCTCGAGCGTGACGAGCTCGTCGCTCACGGCGTCGGCCACGTCGCCACGGCCGCCACCGCGTCGTCGAGCAGCGCCGCGCCGGCGAGGAGGCACGTCGCCTCCCAGGCCGGGTCGGGCGGCGTGAAGCAGTCGCGGTAGGCCCACACCGCGGCGAGGTGGTCGGGGTCGGAGCGGTCGCCGTGGCGCGCCACCCAGCTCTCGAGGTAGGTGGCCACCAGCTGGGCGTCGTCGGGCACCGTGCCGAACTCGACCGACGTGGCGTGGTGGACGGTGCCGGGGAGCAGGTCGGCGAACCCCGAGCCGATCTGGCCCGACTTCGTGGCGGTGGTGGCATCGGGGTTGGCCACGGTGGCGAGCACCCGGTCGGTGCCGAAGCGCTCCCGCAGGAAGCGATCCTGGGGCGTGCCCTCGGGCTCGTCCGACAACAGGGTGATCCTTCCGCTCGGCCCGTGCCCGGTGTGGAGGTCGAGGACCAGCGAGTGCTCGACACCGCGCAGGTGCCGGATCACGACCTGCTCCAGCACGAGGTTGGACGCCTCGGTCCGCGCGCCGCCGTAGTGCAGGCCGTCGGGGTGGCGGTACTGGCCCACCGTGATCGCATCGCGCACCCAGGTGAGGCCCCGCTCCTCCACCAGGGCCATCGCTCGATCGAGGAGGTCGTCCACCGAGGGCAGGTCGGGCGTGTCGGGGCAGGCCAGCGGGTGCAGCTCGTCGTAGGGGTCGTTGTGCACGGGCTCGACCTCGCTGCGCCGCCAGTTGCGGTTCAGGTCGACGTTCGACTCGTTCTGGCGGCGCCACCACGCCATGCCCCACGGGTTCACGGCGTGGACCAGCACCACGGCGACGTCGTCGGGCGGGGGCGACGAGGCGAGCCGCCCGAGCAGGTCCACCTGGAGCTGCGAGTTCACGAAGCCCTCCACGCCGTGGACGCCGCTCAGCACGGTGAGGGCCCGGGCCGGGGCCGTGGCGCCCACCACGGCCACGTCGATCGTGAGGTCCTGGCCGTGGGGCCCGCGCGCCTCGATCGGGTGGGCCTCGGTGCGGGCGCC
>JAHBSN010000139.1 GCA_019639095.1 Actinomycetota bacterium | reverse complement strand
GCCGATCGCCAGCCGGTCGGTGCCCGGGTGGCGAGCGGGGCGGCCGTCGAGCTCGTGGTGGCGGCCGGGGCCGGGCTGGTCGTGGTGCCCCGGGCCCTGGCCCCGGCGCCCGCCGTGGTGGCGGCCAGTGCCGCCGGCGTGGTGGTCGTGATCAGCGGCTCGGCCGAGCAGGCCGGCGCGGCCGCGCTCGAGCTGCTCGGGGCGGGCGCGTCGCCGGGTCGGGTGGTGGTGGAGGTGCCCGCCGCCCCCCACACCCCCGCCCTGCACGCGGCCGACGTCGACCAGCTGGCCGATCTCGGGCTCCTCGCCGGGGTGGCCTTCCCCCCGCTTCCCGCCGCCACCGACGAGGCCGTCGGATGGGAGATCGGCACGCTCACCCGGCTGCTCGGGGCCGGCGTCCGCACGTTCCGGGGCGTGGACCCCACGCGCTTCGCCCGGGTGCGGGCCGTGCACGAGGCCACCGAGGCGGCCCGGGCGGGGGAGGGCTCGTGACGATCCCCGTGCACCTGGTGAAGGGTGCCGACGACGTCCTGCGCGGCGAGGCGCTGACCAAGCTGGTCGACGGCCTGGTGGGCACCGACGATCGAACCCTGCTCGTCGACGAGTTCGACCTCGACCTGGTGGAACTGGGCGCCGCCGTCGACGCCGCGCAGACGCCGCCGTTCCTCACCGACCGCCGCATCGTGGTGGTCCGACGCCTCGGCAAGTTCTCCAAGGGCGAGGAGGTGGCCGGACTCATCGCCTACCTCGAGGACCCGCTGCCCTCCACCACGCTGGTCCTGGTGTGGGAGCGCTCGAGCGAGCCGTCGGCCCGGTCGCCCCGGATCCCGCCCGCCCTCACCAAGGCCGTCACCGCCGCCGGCGGCGAGATCGTCGACACCGACGCGCCGTCGGGGCGGGGCCTCGGCGCCTGGGTGGCCGAGCAGCTCCAGGAGGCCGGGCTCCAGGTCGACGGGCGGGCCCGCCAGGAGATCACCGACACCCTGGGCGAGGACGCGGGCGCCCTCGTGGGCGTGATCGAACGGCTGAAGGGGGCGTTCAGCCCGGGCGCCCGCCTCGGCCTCGACGACGTGGCGCCCTACCTCGGGCCCTCGGGCGGCGTCCCGCCGTGGGAGCTCACCGACGCCATCGACAGCGGCGACGTGCCGCTCGCCCTCGAGAAGCTCCAGCGGATGATGGGCTCGGGCGACCGCCACCCCCTGGCCATCATGGCCACCCTCCAGAGCCACTACACCCGGATGCTGCGCCTCGACGGCTCCGGCGTGCGCGGCGAGAAGGAGGCGGCGCAGGTCCTCGGGCTCAAGGGGTCGACCTTCCCGGCCAAGAAGGCCATGAACCAGGGGCGCAAGCTCGGCGGGCCCGGGGTGCGGCGGGCGGTGGCGCTCCTGGCCACCGCGGACGTGGACCTGCGCGGCGCCCGGGCCTGGCCCGGCGAGCTGGTCATGGAGGTCCTCGTCGCCCGGCTCACGCGCCTCAGCCGGGCCCGCTGAGCGTCGACCTCGGGCCGGAACGACACGAGCCCGCCGCACGGGGCGACGGGCTGCGGATCGGGTGCCGTCCAGCCGGACGGCGGTCAGGTGCGGGGCGTCAGGCCTCGGCGGCCGCGGTGGCGTTGAGGCGCTTGGCCAGGCGGGACTTGCGCCGGGCGGCGGCGTTCTTGTGGATGACGCCCTTGTTGGCGGCCTTGTCGATCCGCTTCATGGCGATCGAGGCGGCGGCCTCGGCGTTCTCGGCGCCGGTCTCGGCGGCGGCCACGGCGCTCTTGACGCGGGTGCGCAGCTCGGAGCGCACGGACTTGTTGGCGAGGCGGCGCTTCTCGTTCTGGCGGTTGCGCTTGATCTGGCTCTTGATGTTGGCCACGGGGGTCGTACTCCGGAGGTTCGAAAGAAAGCTGTAGAAACCTAGTGGTCCGAGGGTCGCGCTGTCACACCGACGCCGGATCGGGCCGGGTGGGGGACCGGCAGCGGCCCCTTGGTAGCGTCGTGGCTCACCTCGGCGCCCGTCGGCGCCCCGATCCCGAGGCCGCATGGACCGCTCCAAGATCCGCTCGTTGAGCGTCATCGCCCACATCGACCACGGCAAGACCACCCTGAGCGACCGCATCCTCGAGGTCACCGGCGCGGTCAGCGCCCGGGACATGCGGGCCCAGTACCTCGACTCCATGGACATCGAGCGCGAGCGGGGCATCACGATCAAGCTCCAGTCGGTGCGGCTCGACTACAAGGGCCACGTCCTCAACCTGATCGACACCCCCGGCCACGTCGACTTCGGCTACGAGGTGAGCCGCTCGCTCGCCGCCTGCGAAGGCGTGATCCTGCTCGTCGACGCCGCCCAGGGGATCGAGGCGCAGACCCTGGCCAACTGCTACCTGGCGCTCGAGAACGACCTCGAGATCGTGGCCTGCCTCAACAAGATCGACCTCCCCGCCGCCGACCCCGACCTCTACGCCGCCGAGATCGAGAACATCCTCGGCATCCCGGCCGACGAGATCCTGCGCATCAGCGCCAAGACCGGCGAGGGCGTGCCCGAGTTGCTCGACGCGGTGATCGAGCGGATCCCCGCCCCCGCCGGCGACCCCGACGAGCCGCTGCAGGCGCTGATCTTCGACTCCCACTTCGACCAGTACCGAGGTGTGGTGTCGTCGGTCCGGGTGATGAACGGCATGCTGCGCACCGGCGACAAGCTGCGGTTCATGCAGGCGGGCGCCGTCTACGACGCCGACGAGGTGGGCGTGCGCACCCCGACGCCGACGCCGGTGGCCGAGCTCGGTCCCGGCGAGACGGGCTACCTGATCGCCGGCATCAAGGACGTGGCCGAGGCCCGCTCCGGCGAGACCGTCACCACCGCCCGCAACCCCGCCCCGGAGCCCCTCGACGGCTACCGCGACCCCAAGCCCATGGTGTTCTGCGGGATCTACCCGATCGACGGCGACCAGTTCCCCGACCTGCGCGAGGCGCTCGACAAGATGCGCCTCAGCGACGCGTCGGTCACCTTCGAGCCGGAGACCTCCGGCGCCCTCGGCTTCGGGTTCCGCTGCGGCTTCCTCGGCCTGCTCCACATGGAGATCGTGCGCGAGCGCCTCGAGCGCGAGTTCGACCTCAGCCTCATCGCCACCGCCCCGAGCGTGGCCTACCTGGTGGGCAAGACCGACGGCACGATCGTGGAGGTCGACAACCCCTCCGAGATGCCGCCGGCGTCGGAGATCGACCACATCCAGGAGCCGTGGTTCGACGTCACGATCCTGACCCCGTCGGACTACACGGGCACGATCATGGACCTCTGCCAGACCCGGCGGGGCGAGATGGACAAGCTCGAGTACCTGTCGCCCGAGCGGGTGGAGCTGCGCTACAAGGTGCCGCTCGCCGAGGTGGTCACGGACTTCTTCGACCAGCTCAAGAGCCGAACCCAGGGCTACGCCAGCCTCGACTACGAGCCCTCCGGTTACCGCACCTCCAACCTCGTGCGGGTCGACGTGCTGCTCAACTCCACCCCGGTCGACGCGTTCAGCCTGATCATCCATCGCGACAAGGCCGACGACTACGGCCGCAAGATGTGCGAGAAGCTCAAGGAGCTCATCCCGCGCCAGATGTTCGACGTGCCCATCCAGGCCGCCATCGGCGGGCGGATCATCGCCCGCCAGACGGTGAAGGCCAAGCGCAAGGACGTCCTCGCCAAGTGCTACGGCGGCGACATCACCCGCAAGCGCAAGCTGCTCGAGAAGCAGAAGGAGGGCAAGAAGAAGATGAAGAACATCGGGCGCGTCGAGGTGCCCCAGGAAGCCTTCGTCTCCGCCCTCAAGCTCGACGACTGATCGAGGCTCAGGCAGGCGGCTCGAGCGAGGTCGAGCCGTCGTCGGCGATGGTCCAGAACGGGTTGTGGGCCACCTCCCAGGGGTGGCCGTCGGGATCGAGGAAGACGCCGGAGTAGCCGCCCCACTCGCTGGCCGCGCCCGGTCGACCGATGGTGGCACCGGCGGCCTCGGCCTCGGCGAGCACCGCGTCGACCTCGGCGGGGCTGCGCACGTTGTGGGCGAGGGTGATGCCGCCCCAGCCGCCGGTGTCGGCCACGGCGCTGTCGGCGGCGAGCAGTTCGCGGCTCCACAGCGCCACCACGAGGGCCCCGGCCTGGATGAACACCACCTCGCCGTCGGGGGAGGTGCCCGCCCAGCCGAGCGCCTCGTAGAAGGCGCGTGCGCGGCCGAGGTCGGCCACGCCGATGGTCACGAGGGAGATCCGAGGTTCCATGCCCCGAGCCTCGCAGGCCCCACCGCCCCTTGCCGTCCGCAGACGGTTCGTATAGACCCGGGCCCGCCGCGGGCGACGGTTCCGATCTCGGTTGTCAGAGGGGGGTCGTAGGCTCGGCCGGGCCTTCCCCTCCTGCTTTGCTCGCACGGTCGCGGAGGCGATGGACATGGACGATCACGACCCCACCCCGGGTCTCGCGGAGCGCATCGCGCGGCTCGAGGCGCTCGTGCGCGAGCTCGCCCGGCGCATCGAACGGCCCGGAGCGGTCACCGTCGGTCGGTTGGCGGTGGCCGACGAGGACGGGGCCGAGCGCATCGTGCTCGACACGGTGGCACGCACGGCGTCGGTCCTCGTCCGGGTCCCCGGCGCGGCGGGGGCCACCACCGGCATCGAGCTGTTCGCCACCCCGCCGGAGGACGGCGAGGCCGCCACGGTGGGCCTGTGCGTGCTGGTGGACGGCGATGTGGTGGAGACCTGGGCGCCCCGGTGAGCGTGGCCCGAACCCGATCAGTCCTCGAGCAGGGCGCCGGGCCGCACGTCGAGGCCGCGGGCCAGGCGGAGCACGTTCTTCACCGTGAGGTTGCGCTCGCCCCGCTCGATCTGGCCGATGTAGGTCCAGTGCAGGCCGGCCTGGTGGGCCAGCACCTCCTGGGTGAGCCCGGCGGCCTGGCGGTGCGCTCGCACGCGGGCGCCGAAGGCCACCAGCTCGGGATCCTTGTCACGCTTGCTCGGGGTCGTCACGAGATGACATGAGACGCTACTTGAGACCATCCATCCAGAGACCATGCGTAGCATGACTATGGGTATAGGATGGTCGCCACTGAGGACGGCGGGCCTCAGCGGCCGGTCTCGCCACGGCCGAGGTTCGACGCTTCGTGGCTGGGGCCGTCGAGCACCATCGCGGTGGCGAGGCCGGCCAGCACCAGCGCGGCACCGGCCGCCGTCACCGGCACCGACGCCACGGCGCCCAGCACCAGGATCGCCACGGCGCCCACCGCCTTCGGCCACACCCGGACGGCGAGCGCGGTGGCGCCGCTCACCACCAGCACCAGCACCAGGCCCAGGAGGTACCCCGCCGCGGGCACCGCCACGGCCAGGGCGGCGGTCCGCTCGTCGGCGTGGCCCGTCGCCGCCTCCGAGGCGAGGTGGAGGCCGGCGCCCAGCGCGGCGAGGGAGGCGAACAGCACCACGTGGGCGTAGCCCCAGCGGAACGCCACCGCCGGCTGCGGCGCGAGGTGGCCCGGGTGGTCGAAGTAGAGCCACCAGGCCGAGAACGCCACCACCAGCCCGCCGAGGCCCACGGCGGCCAGGGGGCCGGTGAGCCCGCCGTCGTCGAAGGCCACCTGGAAGCCGGCGGTGGCCGACACGATCGACTCGCCGAGCAGGATGATGGTGAACAGCCCGTAGCGCTCCTCGATGTGGTCCGGGTGGAACACGGGCTCGCTGGCCGCCGCCTCGGCCCACATGGGCACCGCGAGCTCGGCCGCGCCGAGCACCACGAACACGGCCAGCTGGGCGCCGGACGGCACCGCCAGCCAGGCGATCCACAGCAGCTGGAGCCCGAAGAGCCCCGCGGCGTAGCGGCCGGCCCGGCGGCGCTGGGTGGGCTGGTCCCGGGCCACCCGCAACCAGCTGCCCACGAGCCCGAGCCGCATCACCACGTAGCCGAGCACCACGATGGCGAAGTCGCGGTCCTCGGCGGCCCGGGTGATGCCGGCGGCCAGCACCAGGGCGCCGGTGATCTGCACGAAGGTGAGGAGCCGGTGCGGGACGTCGTCGGAATCGTGGGCCGACGCGAACCAGGTGAAGTTCATCCACCCCCACCACACGGCGAAGAACACCGTGGCGAAGCCCAGCAGGCCGCGGGCCACCTCGCCCTCGGCCAGCTGGTGGTGGAGGGCGCCGGCGGCGCGACCGACCGCCACCACGTAGGTGAGGTCGAAGAACAGCTCGAGCGGGGTGGCCGCCCGGTGCTCCTCGTCCCGGTCCCGCACCACCGCCCGACCTGTCAGCCGCTCGCGGACTGTGCTGGCCATGGCCTGGGAACCTATCGGCGTGAGCTGGACGAGGATGGGTGCATGAGCGAGTCCGTGGGTGTGATGTGGTTCCGGCGCGACCTCCGGCTGGCCGACCAGCCTGCGCTCGCCGCCGCCGTGGACGCCCACGACCGCGTGGTGGCCCTGTTCGTGCACGACGCCGCCCTCGCCGGACCGTCGGGGGCCAACCGGGTGGCGTTCCTCCACGGCTGCCTCGACGCGCTGTCGGCCGACGTCGGCGGCCGCCTCGTGGAGCGGCACGGCGATCCGGCCGATGTGGTGGCGGCCGTGGCCCGGGAGGCCGACGCCGAGCACGTCTACGCCACCGAGGACTTCGGGCCCTACGGCCGACAGCGGGACGATGAGGTGCGCGACCGGCTCGAGGCCGATGGGCGCTGCCTGCACCTCGTCGGCACGCCCTATGCGGTGGCCCCGGGCACGCTGCAGACCAAGTCGGGCACGCCGTTCCAGGTGTTCACCCCCTTCTCCAAGGCCTGGCGGGCCGAGGGGTGGCCGCGCCCGATCCCGGTCCCCGATGGCGTCCGCTGGGTCGACAGCGTCAAGGCCCACGAGCGGCCCACCACGCCGTCGCCCACCGCCACCGACGGCCTGCCCGATCCCGGCGAGGCGGCGGCGCACGACGTGGCCGACCGGTTCCTCGCCCACCACGTGGCCCACTACGAGGACCGGCGGGACCGCCCCGACGTCGAGGGCACCAGCCGGCTCTCGATGCACCTGAAGTTCGGCACGATCCACCCGCGCCAGCTGCTCGACCGGCTGAGCGATGCGAAGGGCGCCACCACCTTCGCCAGCGAGCTGTGCTGGCGCGAGTTCTACGCCGACGTCCTGTTCAACCGGCCCGAGTCGGCCCGGCAGAACTACGCCGAGGCCATGGACGGGCTCGAGTGGGACACCGGCAAGGAGGCCGACGAGCGGTTCGAGGCGTGGTGCCAGGGGCGCACCGGCTACCCGATCGTGGACGCCGGCATGCGCCAGCTCCTCGCCGAGGGGTGGATGCACAACCGCGTCCGGATGATCGCGGCGTCGTTCCTGGTGAAGGACCTCCACATCGACTGGCGGCGGGGCGCGACGTGGTTCATGCACCACCTGGTCGACGGCGACCTGGCCTCGAACAGCCACGGCTGGCAGTGGACCGCCGGCACCGGAACCGACGCGGCGCCGTTCTTCCGCATCTTCAACCCGACCACCCAGGGCCGGCGCTTCGACCCCGACGGCGACTACGTGCGCCGCTTCGTGCCCGAGCTGCGCGGGGTGGCGGGCGGTGCCGTGCACGAGCCCGGTGGGGGTGGGGGCGACGACCTGTTCTCCGGCGGCGACGCCGGCGACTATCCGGCCCCGATCGTCGACCACCGCGCCGAGCGCGAGGAAGCGCTGGACCGCTACGGCCGGCGGTAGTCGACCGGCCGAACGAGCCCGAGCGCCAGGATCGTCCGGGCCCTCTCCTTGCGACCTATCGGACGTTGTCGGGGTGGGTGACCCACCACGGCTGGCACCTCGAACCCGGACACGGACCCCGACGCCGCCTCCCACCCACACCACCAACCCCTGATCCCACCCCGAACCCATGGCCCGATCCGCCGGGAGGACGAGGTCGGGGCCGGGCAGCGGCGCCAGAACGGGATCGGTCGTTGGCACTCGGTAGGATCGAGTGCCAACGATCACCGCGAGGTTCCTCATGCTCGACGAGCGCAAGGCATCGATCCTCCGTGCCGTGGTGGAGGAGTACATCCAGACCGCCCAGCCCGTGGGCTCCGGGCACGTGGCCGACGCGCCGGGCGTGAGCGTGTCGTCGGCCACCGTGCGCAACGAGATGGCCGCTCTCGAGAGCGAGGGCTTCCTCGCCCAGCCCCACACCTCGGCGGGGCGGATCCCCACCGAGAAGGGCTACCGGTACTTCGTCGATGCGCTGGCCCAGCCGTCGCTCGACCGCTCGTCGGCCCAGCAGGTGCGGGCGTTCTTCGACCGGGCGCACGGCGAGATCGAGCAGATGCTCGCCGACACCACCCGGCTGCTCACCGGCCTCACCGACTACGCGGCGGTGGTGGTCGGCCCGCCCCACGAGGCGGCGGCGGTCCGATCGGTCCAGCTCGTGGGCCTGGCCCCCTCGGTGGCGCTGTTCGTGGCCGTGCTCGGCAACGGCGCCGTGGAGAAGCGCACCATCGAGCTCGGCCACGACGTCGACGAGGTGGTGCTCGCCGCCACCGCCGAGCACCTGTCCACCCACGGTCTGGGCCAGCCGCTCGCGGCCCTGGCCGGTTCCGCTCCCGCCGCCAACTCCTCGGTGGAGGCGGTGGCCGCCCGCGTCCGCGGCGCCCTCGCGGTGGCGGCCACCGACGCCGAGCACGTGTTCGTGAACGGTGCGTCGCGGATCTCGGCGGCGTTCGACGCCGTGGAGACCGTGCGCTCGGTCCTCACCATCCTCGAGCAGCAGCTCGTGGTGGTCACCCTGTTGCGCGACGTGGTCGATCGCGGCCTCAACGTCGCCATCGGCAGCGAGACCGGCATGCAGCCGCTGGCCGACTGCGCCCTGGTGGTGGCGCCCTACTCGATCGACGGTGAGCAGGTGGGCACCGTCGGCGTGCTCGGGCCCACCCGCATGAACTACCCCCAGGCGCTCGCCGCGGTGGCCGTGGTCGGCCAGCGGCTCGGGCGCCGCCTGAGCGAAGGCTGACCGACCCCCCGATGGCCACCGACTACTACGAGCTGCTCGAGATCGACCGAGACGCCGACACCGACGAGATCAAGCGCGCCTACCGCGTGGCCGCCCGTCGGTACCACCCCGACACCAACCCCGACGACGCCGAGGCGGAGGCGCGGTTCAAGGAGGTCGCCACCGCCTACGAGGTGTTGAGCGATCCCGAGAAGCGGCGCCACTACGACCGCTTCGGCGCCGACGGCCCACCGATGGGCGGCGACCCGTTCGGGTTCGGCGGCGGCGGCCTCGGCGACATCTTCGACGCCTTCTTCGGCGGCGGAGGCGGAGGCTTCGGCGGTGGCGGCGGCCGGCCCGGTCCCCAGGGCGGCCCCGACCTCGAGGTGGCCGTCGAGATCGACTTCGAGGCCGCCGTGTTCGGCACGGCCCAGGAGGTCACGGTCCGCACCGCGGTGGCCTGCGAGGACTGCGAGGCCACCGGCGCCCGGCCCGGCACCCACGCCGAGCGCTGCGACCAGTGCGGCGGCGCCGGCCAGGTCCGCCAGGTCCGCCAGTCGATCCTCGGCCAGATGGTCACCGCCGCGCCGTGCCCGGTGTGCCGCGGCGCCAGCGAGGTGATCGCCGACCCGTGCCCCACCTGCAACGGCGAGGGCCGCGAGATCACCGACAAGACCTACACGGTCGACATCCCCGCCGGGGTCGACACCGGATCCACCCTGCGCCTCAGCGGCTTCGGCGCGGTGGGTCCCCGTGGGGGCGGCAAGGGCGACCTCTACGTCCAGGTGCGGGTCCTGCCCCACCCGCGCTTCGCGCGGGAGGGCGTCGACCTCCACCACGAGCTGCACCTGCCCGTCACCCAGGCCGCCCTCGGCGCGGTGCTGGCGTTCGAGACCCTCGACGGCACCGAGGAGCTCGTCGTGCCCCGCGGCACGCAGACGGGCCGGGTGTTCCGCCTGCGCGGCCGGGGCGTGCCCCACGTGCGAGGCCGCGGCCGCGGCGACCTGCTCGTGCGGGCCGTGGTCGACACCCCGACCGACCTCACCGCCGACGTCGAGGAGGCACTGCGCTCGCTGGCCGAGCTCCGGGGGGACGACGTCGCCCCGCCCGAGAAGGG